>MFWP01000007.1:1575-4470 GCA_001786415.1 Candidatus Pacearchaeota archaeon RBG_19FT_COMBO_34_9 | reverse complement strand
TCCGCATTTCATGCATATCGGAAGAACAACTTTGTCAGAATCATATCTTTCTTTAAGCAATAATGATGCCCCATGAGCAACAAGCGCTTCCTGCTCCATCTCTCCAAGTCTTAATGCTCCTCCTCTTGATCTTCCTTCTATAGGCTGTCTTGTAAGCAAAGCAACTTTTCCTGATGCTCTTCCATGAAGTTTGTTTCCTACCATGTATTTTAATTTCAGATAATACATGTTTCCGATGAATATTTTTGCTGTCATTCTTTTTCCTGTAATTCCGCTGTACATTGTTTCTTTTCCGTCATACCTGAATCCAAGATTTTTAAGATTCTCTTCAAGCTGTTTTTTTCCGACTCCTGAGAAGCATGTTCCGTCAACCACTTCGCCGTTCAGGCTTCCGACTTTTCCTGCAATTAATTCCATTAAGTATCCTACAGTCATTCTGCTTGGCAATCCGTGCGGGTTGAATATGACATCAGGTCTTACTCCTCTTGAAGTAAAAGGCACATCCTCTTCAGGAACTATCATTCCGACAACTCCTTTTTGTCCGTGAGAAGTTGCGAATTTGTCTCCGATTTCAGGGATTCTCTGGTCTCTTGTTCTTATCTGGACTATTTTATTCCCTTCTGAATCTTCAGTGATAAAAACAGCGTCGACAATTCCTTTTTCTTCCTGCCTCATTGTTACGCTTGATTCTTTTTTCGTCTTTACAGAAATCTCCCTTGCTTCTGACAAAAATTTAGGAGGAGACATTTTTCCAATCATAACTTCTCCTTCACTTATTTCTGCTTCAGGATAAACTATTCCGTCATCTTCCAGGTGCTTATAGCTTGCTTCTGTCTTATATCCTGATGCGTCTTTTTCAGGAATAATAATCTCATCTTTCAGCCCGCCTGCATAATTCATTTCAATTGCAGAATAGGGCCTGAAATAAAAGCTTCTTCCTACTCCTCTGTTCACGCTTCCTTTGTTAAGTATCAATGCATCTTCCATGTTGTATCCTTCATATGTCATGACTGCAACAACCAGATTTTGTCCTGCAGGATATGTGTTCAAAGTGTCATAAACAAAACTTTTGACAATCGGCTTCTGCGGATATTGAAGAATAGAAACATCAGTGTCAAGCCTGCAGAGATAATTTGCAGAATATAATCCAAGAGCCTGTTTTTGCGTCTTGCTTCCTCTGTTAAGTCTTGAACTCTGGTCGTGATTCCCGTAAGGAACAAGGCTTGTAACAACCCCCAGCATGTCAATATTGTCAATTTCAAAATGAGTATGTTCGGGTGTGAGCTCTTCTTCATATAATGCAATCAGCGCATTTTCCTCTTCAGCAGCGTCGAGATATTCTATGATTCCTTTTCTCAGCAAATCATCCCATTTCATCTCTCCCTGTTCAATCTGGATTTTGTGCTCATTTTTTAATCTTGAATTTCCGTTTTCTGCAACTATCAATGGCCTCAGGACTCTTCCGGGTTCTGTTGAGATTAAAACACTCATGAATCCAGGGTCATTTCTTACACTCATCTGGTTAGGGAATTCTCCTGTTCTTCTTTTTTCTTTTATCTTATTTACAAAATCAACAGATTCTTTCACATTTCCTATGAACCTTCCATTGAAGAATACATCAATTCCGCCTGCTCCTTCTCTTTCCATGCCCATCGCTTCCAAATCCCTAAGGAATTTTTCCTGGTCAAGTTCAACTCTTGTTGAAATTCTGCTTAAGAGTGCGAGATTTTTTCTAAGTCCGATTTCTGTTCCTTCTGGAGTTTCTATAGGGCAGAATCTTCCGTAATGAGTCGGATGAAGAGTCCTTGCCATGAAATTTTCCTGGTCAGACGGCAGCATGCTTGAAACTCTCTGAAGCTGTGAAATCATTGCAAAATAATTTGTCTTATCCATGTTCTGCGTGACACCGCTTCTTTCTCCTGTCCAGCTTCCTGTTGCAATTGCAGATTCAACTCTGTGCGAGAATAATGTTGACTTTGCAATTATTTTTATTGAAAAGAATTTTTTTCTTTTTGATGATTTTTGTATTGCATACTGAATGTCCCTTATTAAAATTCCAAGATTAACCCTGAATAAATTAGCAAGCAAATCCCCTGACAATCTGACTCTCTTGTTTGAGTAATGGTCCTTGTCTGTCCTTAATTCAGGATTTTCTTTTGCTATTAAAAATTGCTTGATTAGCTTGCAGATTGTAACTGCCTTGTTTAATCTGTCTTCTTTTTTTTGCCCTATATGAGGAAGAAGATAAGAATCAATCCTCTGTTTTATCCTGTCCAGAATTTCTTTTTTTGTTCCCTGCAGTCCTGTCTTCTCTGCAATATACATCATCGCATCTTCTTTTGTTGCTAAGTTTACAAATTCATACAAATTGACAATCACGCTGTCTGTTTCTTTTCCGATGTATTTTGCAATGTCAGATTCTTTTGTCAAGCCCAGTGCTTTCAGCATGACAATAGCCGGAAGATCCTTGAATCTGCTGAAGGACAAATCCAAAAGTCCCTCTTTGCTTTCAGAAATTGTGATTGGGATTCTGTATGTCCCCTTTAATGAAAATAACCTTAGTGTAAGATTTCCCTTGCTGTTTGTTTCAATAAATGGCTGATTTTCAGCAAGGTCTTCTGCCATTACCATAACTCTTTCATTTCCATTAATCATGAAATATCCTCCAGGGTCTAAAGGATCAGAATAATTTTCAATAAGTTGCTCATTAGTCATGCCGTAAGTATTGCACACCTTGCTCTTTACCATAATAGGAATTTTTCCGATTTCAACTGTCTCAGAATCAATCTGGTCTCCTTTCTTTATTGTTATTTCAAGTTTTACAGGAGCAGAATAAGTCAGGTTTCTGAGCCTTGCTTCATAAGGCATAATCTGTGAAGAGCTTCCGTCAGCTTC
>MFWP01000007.1:654-1477 GCA_001786415.1 Candidatus Pacearchaeota archaeon RBG_19FT_COMBO_34_9 | reverse complement strand
CTAAAGAATGCTCTTCAAGATATTTTTTTACAATAAGATGATTATTTTTTTCCATATGATTATACAACAACCCTGTGATAAACTCCTGACTTTCTTTCAATTTTAATTATATCACCTACATTGCATCCTTCAGGAAGGGCAGTATCTGTTGAGAGAATTTTAGGCAATTGTGCTTTAGAAATATTTAATCTTTTTAACAGTTCTTCGGATTCTTTTTCGCTGAGTTTTATGTGTTTGGGTTGGAGAATATGCATTTTTTATTAGAGGGTTTTATAATAAACTGCCAAATGTCCGCGGTAGGAAACCTGTGACAGGCATGCCTATATTTTAACAACTTTGGAATAATAAAAAACAGCAAAATTTAATTTAAAAACCTTTTGGTTACATTGATTTTTAAACAAAAACTAATCTTTGCTTAAAAGAGCATTCATTTCAGGATAATATTTGTCATTTTTACTTACAAAACATTCCATGTCATTAAGACTAACATAAATGCCCCCGGCTATCTTTTTGATATTAACCTTTATATCTCTTAACTCATAATTTGGCTTTGACCCATTTTCAACCAAAGCACTAAGCCCTAATTTTCCAAGTTCTGAATTCTGGTCCACAGATAACATAAAGTTATATAGAAAAATCATTTTTATTGATTATTGTATTATAAAATAGCAAATGGCCCCGAGGTCAAAACAGGAAATTTTTCACTCGGTTCCATTCAATCATTCATGGCCCCGACGGGATTTGAACCCGCGACACCTGGATTAAAAGTCCAGTGCTCTACCAGGCTGAGCTACGGAGCCATAACATTATCTAGAAAAATTGA
>MFWP01000007.1:0-634 GCA_001786415.1 Candidatus Pacearchaeota archaeon RBG_19FT_COMBO_34_9 | reverse complement strand
TTAAATCCAGCGAAATATTCCTTCCATACAGACATCTCGCGCTTATATTCTGCAACACTTTCAGAGCAGTGAACTAAAGTGTAAATGCTCCTTTGTTCTGCAATTGCTTTTTCCATGGAATCATCGCTGTATTTTCCTCTTATTGTATTTTTAGGAGCTTTTGAAGGGTCAGAAGGACCAATAATTTTTCTAAAATTCTGAATAACATCTTTTCCTTCATAAATGGAAAGAATTACCGGCTTGCCTGTAAAATAGTTAACAACACGTTTGAAAAAAGGCTTATCTTTATGCGGTGCATAATGCGCTTCTATTATTTCTCTGGGAACAGCATCTACCCTGGCAGTAATCATTCTTTTTCCATGCGGAGCTAATTCTGCGTGAATAATACCCTCAAGTTTGAGCTTGATAGATTCTGGTTTTATTATAATTAATGTTCTTTCAGCCATATTTTTAATTATTTTATATGAATTTTTTCAGCTTGTTCTCAATCTCTTCAGCACCCATTGCACCTACAAACTGCTCAACTATCTTTCCGTCTTTGAACAAAACAAAATTCGGGATTGAGCTTATATTGAATTTTCTTGCCAATTCCTCATTTTCTCCTATGTTTACCTTTCCGAATTTTATTTTCTTG
>MFWP01000006.1:43167-44459 GCA_001786415.1 Candidatus Pacearchaeota archaeon RBG_19FT_COMBO_34_9 | reverse complement strand
GTCAAGGATTCTTCTTGATAAATTTGAACCTGCATATAAAAAAGACCAGGAGAGTTATATATACTTTCTGGAAAAAATCCTGGCTCTTTTAGAAAATACAAGAATGATGCAGATGATTATCCCTTATCTTGAAGGTTACAGGAAAGGAGACAGGGAAATATACAATAAAATATTCAAGCCAGATATAATCCCAAATTTTACTTTTACCAGGCTGGTTTATGACCTGCCTGATGATGCAGAAATTATTGACCAGTATGAAATAGGGGAAGAATATGATATTTCAGTTGTGACAATTTTGAAGAGAAAGGATGAATCTAAATTAATTTATCATTTAAATCCGCCTGAGAATTCCCTTGATGAAAGTTATAATCTGCTTCTGAACCTTGCAAGAGGTGTTCTGATTGAACATCAGCCAAAAGCTGAAGAATTTACTGATGTCGAGAGGATAAGGCAGGTTTTTTTTAATATAGCAAAAGATTTGCTTCAGGATCTGTCCCAAAGCCAGCAGATAAAAATTAATTATCTTGACCTAAACAAACTTGCAACTATCCTTGTAAGACAGACAATAGGATTCGGGCTTGTTGAAGTGCTGCTGCAGGATAAGAAACTGCAGGATATTATGCTGAATGCACCGATTCCGATGACTAAAATTTTTGTAAGGCATCAGGATTTTGACGAATGTGCAACAAATATTCTTCCAAGTCAGGCAGATATTGATTCATGGGCTGCGAAATTTAGGATGATTTCAGGCAGGCCTTTAGACGAGGCAAATCCTATTTTGGATACTCAGCTTGAAGTTGGAAAAATAAGAGCGAGAATAGCAATAATACAAAATCCTCTTTCACCAGATGGCTTGTCATATGCAATAAGAAGACACAGAGAAGAGCCATGGACTTTGCCGTTGTATGTGCAGAATAGGATGATTAATTCTTTTACTGCAGGATTAATGAGTTTTTTGATTGACGGAGCAAGGACGCTTCTGATTGCAGGAACAAGAAGTTCAGGAAAAACATCTTTTCTTCAGAGTTTAATGCTTGAGATTATTCCAAAAAACAGGATTATTGTAATTGAAGATTCTCTGGAATTGCCTGTTGAATCAATGAGAAAACTTGAATATGACATTTTGAGAATGAAGGTGCGTTCTGCTTTGCTGAGAACAACAACAGAAGTTTCTGCTGATGACGGAATAAGGACAAGCCTGCGTCTTGGAGATTCATGCTTAATTATCGGTGAAGTAAGAAGTGTTGAAGCAAAAGCTTTGTATGAAGCGATGAGAGTAGGTGCTCTTGCAA
>MFWP01000006.1:41229-43149 GCA_001786415.1 Candidatus Pacearchaeota archaeon RBG_19FT_COMBO_34_9 | reverse complement strand
GAAGTTCCGGCTACAAGCTTCAAGGCGACAGATATAATTGCTGTCTGCAATCCTATAAAAACTGCTGATGGACTGCATTCAATAAGAAGAGTTGTCCAGGTTGCAGAAGTCAGAAAGCACTGGAAAGATGATCCTGAACTGGAAAAAGGATTTGTTGATTTGCTTAATTACAATATAGAAAAAGATGAATTAGAGCCAAGCGACGATTTAATCAATGGAGACAGCGAGATAATCAAGGGCGTGGCATCAAATGTCAAAGGATGGGCAGGAAATTGGGATGCTATTTATGATAATATCTTATTGAGGGGTAAAATCAAGCAGGAGATAGTTAATACTGCCAAAAAAATCAATGATAATAAAATCCTTGAAGCAAAATTTACTACCTTGTCTAATCATGCCTTTCATGAAATTTCAGACAAGATAAGGGAAGAAATTGGATTGCCGTGGGGGGAAAGAGTTTTCCCTGAATGGCAGAAGTGGTTAAACCAAGCAATTAAAGAAAAGAAATTCTGATGAAACCTACCTTTTAATTGGAAGTTCCATAAAGAAAAAAAATTTTGATAAATTATTTAAACTGGAATTAATTTAATGGAATATGGCAACTAAAGACAGATATATCGAAAGAGCAAAAAAATATGAATCAGATGCCAGTTCTGAAAGAATGAAAAGATTCAGGGGGGTTTCTTCATATAAAAAGCTGGTTGATGCATATGAGAATGCAGGAGAATCCTGGAAAGATGCCGGAGAATTTGCTAAGGCAGAGAGAGCTTATGAAATGGCTTTGAGATATTCTCCTGAAGAAGATAAAGGAAGGATTAAGGGTAAACTTAAAAATCTGGGATTAGAAAAAACCAGAACATTATCTTTTCTAACTGGGTTGAAGAAGGGGCTTGAAAAAAAATTTGTATTTGCTTTTTTATCCTTAATTACTCTGATACCTGCCTTGTTGTTTGTCTCTTTCAGCCTGACAGGAAATATTATCTTGGGGCTGACTGAAACTAATTCCAGATGGATTGGGATATGCTTATTCGTCTGCGGGTTGATTTTTGCACTTCTTTATTCAAGAAAAAAGAAATAAAATTATTTTTTTCTAAACATTTATTAATTCTATTTTGATTATTATGTAAATACAAAAAAGAGGAATATGTTACCTACTGATAAGCCAAGCATAGACGAAATTCTCCAAAAGCATGCAGCAAGAATTGAGCAGAGCATAAAAACCACACCCACTGATATAGAAAAAGTCAACTTTAGCCAGAGTTATACAAGGTTCAAGGAAGAGATGGCTCCTGAACTGACAAGATTTGAAAAATGGTGCAATAGCCTTGGGAATATAGTAAAGCTGAAAATTTCAAAAAAAGAAGAGGAAAAAACAAAACGATTTCTTGAGATTGCACATCTTGAGCTTGAACCATGGCAGCCGGTTACCCTTGGCATTGTTGTTTTTATCGGAATTTTTATTCTCGGGCTTTTATTATCTGTTGCCATCTTTCTCTTTAAAGGAAGTTTCCCTGTTTTCTTTTTTATTTTATTGCTAATCTTTGCATTGTTTCTTTTTTATTTCATTAATGGATATCCTGCAAGACTTGCAAACAAATGGCGGCTGAAAGCTTCAAGCCAGATGGTTCCTGCTATTTTGTATATTGTTGTATACATGAGGCATACGCCGAATCTGGAAAAAGCAGTTGCTTTTGCATCACAGCATCTGCAATATCCTCTTGCGCTTGATTTCAAGAAAGTTTTTTATAATGTGCAGGTTGGGAAATTTTCCACTATCAAAGACAGCTTGGACAGTTATCTTACGACATGGAGAGATTATTCTATAGAATTCATAGAATCTTTTCATCTTATTGAAAGCAGCTTATTTGAACCTGATGATGCAAAGAGGATTGTCACTCTTGAAAAATCCCTTCAGGTGAT
>MFWP01000006.1:40794-41147 GCA_001786415.1 Candidatus Pacearchaeota archaeon RBG_19FT_COMBO_34_9 | reverse complement strand
GCTTTGCTTCCATTGGCTTCTGCTATGGTTGGGGATTTTCTGAGATGGTATCATGTTTTTATCTTATTCAATCTGATAATTCCTTTTTTTGTTTTTTATCTGACAGATAAAGTCATGTTTCTGAGGCCAGGAGGATATGGAGAGACAGCATTGCTTGAGAGAAATCCTTATTATCCTGTTTACAAAAGCAAGAAACATTATATTAATGCTTTCTTCATCTGCCTTCCTCTTTTCATCATCGGATTATTGCCCCTGATGTTTCAGTATACTCCATTGCCCCAACTTTTTGGGATGAAACCAGATTATACTTTTGCAGAATTAGGATTAGGAATATTCGGCGATGAATCTTTTTT
>MFWP01000006.1:35955-40762 GCA_001786415.1 Candidatus Pacearchaeota archaeon RBG_19FT_COMBO_34_9 | reverse complement strand
GGCCTTTTGGAATAGGCGCACTGATACTTGGAATATTTTTCACACTCGGACTTTCACTATTTTTTTCAATTGCTTCAAAAAACAGAACCAAAGAATTAATTAAGGAAAGAGAGAAGACAAAACAGCTTGAAGTTGAATTTAATAACTCCCTGTTCCAGCTGGGAAACAGAATAGGAAATGGAGTCCCGCCTGAACTTGCATTTAGCAAAGTTGCAGAGGCTACAAAAGGACTAAAGACAGAGGATTTCTTCAGGAGAGTTAATTATAATATCATGCAGATGGGCATGAGTGTTGAAAATGCTGTATTTGATGAAAAGAGAGGTGCTATCTCTTATTACCCTTCTGAATTGATTTCAACAAGCATGAAAATTCTTGTGGAATCTGCAAAAAAAGGACTTAATATTGCTGCTTTAAGTTTGATAAGCATTTCAGAATATGTAAAAAATATAAACAAAATCACAGACAGACTGAGAGATTTGCTTGCAGAAATAATCTCTGACATGAAGAGTAATATGACTTTCCTTGCCCCATTGCTTTCAGGAGTTGTCATAGGGCTTGCAGCAATGATAACTGCAATATTGAGCAAACTGAATATATCCCAATTAGGAGAAGCAGAAATTTCCGGAATGGGAAATCTTGATGCGATTCTTGGAATATTTGACATGACTAAAATGATTCCACCTTATCTTCTTCAGATAATAATAGGAATTTATATCATTGAAATAATCTTTATCCTCACAGGGGCTCTTGTTACAATTGATTCAGGGGAGGATAAACTGGAGAAGACAAACAAAACAGGAATCAACCTAAAAAAAGGAATTGGACTTTATGTAATAGTGGCATTAATGGCGACAATTTCATTGTTCTTCCTTACCGCAATCGTATTGGGCGGATTGATGTAGAATTAAATTCCGGTTGTTTTATTCAATTCTCACAAAGAAATTATCCTATCATTCTGACTATCTATAATTTTTTTGAAATCTTCTCCTGAAATCTTTAATGTACAGTCATTTCTTCCAAGATTTATATAGGTTTTTTGGAGAGGGTTATCTTTTATTTTCTATGCTGCCTGAGTATTTCTATTAATTGCCTGTTTTCTTGTTCATCTGCTTTAAGCACCATCTTCATTCCTGTTCTTTCAGCATAATCAAACATAATGCTTACATATTCTTTCTGTTCCCCCTCATCAAGCTGATTAAAATCAGCTTCCAACCCCGCTGTACTTTTACCGGGTCTGTTTGGGCTAGTTACTCCAACATTTATTGCCATACAAGTTACCATGTTCCCTTTTATAAACAATGGAAAAAAATTGCCTTTCATGTAGTCTTTTATAGAATTTTTTTTATCTTCTGCATATCTAAATTCCAATACATGTACTGATAATGTGGGGGTATTAAATTCTGAAAAAAGATATTCTCCTTTCCACGCTTCCTTTAAAATTGAATAATCTACATTTCTAGATTCAATTCTTTCAGGGTTTTTTGTTCCACCAAAGTTAGGATAAGTATTTAGTTTTACATATCTTAATTCCTTTCCCTGCAAGAAATAACTTTCCAATCCCATTGAAGGACTGACATCCATGTTTTCTCTGTTATCATTTTTTCCATAATCTCTTTTGTTTCTGTCATCTTGCCTACTAGCACGTCTTTCTAAATTTCCCCTAGAATTTCTTTCTTGTTCTAATCTCATTTTTTTCTCTTCTAATGCAATTCTTCTCTCTTCAAGTTCAAGTCTTTTTCTTTCAAGATCTATTTCTTCTGCATTTTTTCCTGTTTTTGCTACTGAATCAGGAGTAGGATAATCCTCTACAACTCCTGGCGAGTCTTCCATCGCCTTTGCATCATCAGCAGTAAAATCTTTTTCAGTCACTGCCTTCTCTCTAGTAATCTTTCCTGTTGCGATATCTGTTTCGCGCTTTCCATAATTAGTATTATATATAACTCTCTTTCCATCACCAGACCATCTAATATCATAAATTCCTGCATCAGAAGCTATCTCCTGCAATCCTGTTCCATTTATATTAATAATTCTAAGTGTTTCACTTTTCTCAGGTTCCCAAGAAGTAAAAGCAACTCTTTTTCTATCAGGAGATAAAATTGGGTAATTATCAAGTGCAGGACCAGAAGTTAATTGTTTGTGTTCTCCGTTTATTTCGATATAAATATCCCAATCATCAGTATCATTCATGTGCACATAAGGTTCTCTTGTTATGTTTTGCGAGAAATCTTCTACAAAGTTTTCTCCTTTTCCGCAACTTCCGAAGAATAGGCTTCCTGCTACCATTAAACCGCCAACAATATTTCTTAATGTTGTTACCATAGAATAACACTATTTTTTGGGTTTAAAAACCTATCTGGATAATAATTTACTTCCCTTTAAATTTGGGGTATATCTCTACTCTAAAAGTTTATTAATAATAAAAATCTTTTTTATCTATGATAAAAAAGGGGAATAAAAAAGGAATAATCTCTGATTATCTTCCATGGATACTGATTGCACTTGTGATTCTTGCAATAATCATGATAAGTATTTTTTTGCTTAAGGGAAAAGGAATTTCATTCATAGACCGGATTAAAGATTTATTCAGGGGGAGATAATTTGGCAGAATTGACTATCGGACAACTTATAAAAATTATTCTTGGGATATTAGTGGTTGTTGTCGTCAGCATCACTGTTTTTTTGTTTTTCAAAAATAGGATTATTGAGTTTTTTAATGGACTTTCACCTGAAAATAATACCGGAATATTCATGGCATTGATAAAATGAGAAATAAATTTTACGATAAAAGAGGATTTTTACTTGGTTCAGAAACACTGAAAATTATAATTGCTGTGATATGCATAGTTTTTCTGATATTTCTTTTATTTGCATTATATTATTCACTGACAGGACAGGAAAAAATAAAGCAGGCAGAGGCAAGTATGACAAACCTTATTTCAAGTGAGATAATCAGAATTAATAATGACGGAGAATATAATGCACAGGGAATTCATATTCCTAATCCTTCTGAATGGTATATTTTTAGCTTTGTTGGAGAAGAAAAAAGGCCAAATCTCTGTGCAGGAAAGAATTGCGTGTGCATCTGTGAGGAAGCTCTCTTTGATATTTTTGGCGGGAACTGGCAGATAAAACGATGCGATGAAAAGGGTTCGTGCAGAACCATTTCAAATTTAAAAAAATTTGACAGAATAAAAATAGAAAAAAACGGAATTAATATCTTGATAGAAAAAATAAATAACGAGATAGAAATCAGAAAAAAATGAGCCTTGATGAAATGATAAAATATATAATCTGGATTGTTTTTTTTATATTAGCTTTTGCAGGATTGTATTTCATACTCAAAAAAATAGGTGTATTATGATTGGAAACCACCAGCGGGTTTTTCACAAATCCTGCAACCCAACAGGAAGTTGAAAATGGTACAAAAAAAATCTAAAAAAGCCGATATTACAACACAGCAGATAGTTCTTCTGATTATTCTTATAGCGAGCTTTGCAGTTATTTTATTTTTTATATTCAGGCTTAATCTCGGAAAAACCAGCGCCAAAGAAGTATGTTATAATTCAGTTATTACAAGAAGTTCTGCTGTTCTGCCGCAGGATGCAATCCCATTAAACTGCCAGACAAGTTATATCTGCATTTCAAAAGACGGAACCTGCGAAAAAATGAGCGGCAGCCGTGAAATTAAAAAAGTCAAAACAGAGGATGATATCTATAATCTACTGGCAAATGAAATGGCTGACTGCTGGTGGATGTTTGGGGAAGGAAAGGTAAATTATATTGGAAAAGAGTTTATTGCAGACCGTTATTGTTCAATCTGCACGCAAATTTCTTTTGATGATAGTATAAAAGAGATTTCAGATACTGGGGGCAGTAAAATATTTGCAAACGGAGAGATAGACAAAAAAAAGCTTTATGAATATCTTGCAAAGACAAATATCTCTGATAAAAAAATGAGCTATCTTGATTATCTTACAGGGGTGCAGGATGTTAAGAAAATAGAAGAAAGCCTTGCATCAGGTAATGCGAACTTTGGGAAAATATATCTGGATAGACACTATGCGATTGTAATGGGAATAGCCAGCAAGGTAAGTGCAGAGGGCTGGGCAGCCGCAGGGGCGGCAGCAGGAACTGCGGTCTTTCCGATAGTAGGAACGATTATTGGGGGGGTTGTGGGATATTTCGGAGGTCCAATGATAGGAACAGCTATTCATGGTGAAGCAGGGAATGTATATTTATCCCCGACAATAATAGAGGCAGATTCTGAGGAGTATAATTCATTGCAATGTGCATCAATCAAGACATTAGCCTGATTTAGTTAATTTTATTAAATACAAAATTAATTCATTAATATGAAAAAAAGAGGGCTAAAGCCAACAATTTTTCTAATGAAAAATCGCAGAGGGGTGATTCTGGTTGAAAATATAATTTTTATTATTCTTAACATTCTTTTTATCATAATTCTTTCTTTATTCCTGTTCAGGCAGGGAAATGGCGCTGTTATACTTGAACAAAGTTATGCAAAAAATATTGCATTTTTGATTGATTCTGCAAAACCAATAATGGAAATAAAATTGAATATGGAAGATGCCCTGAACCTTGCTGAAAAGAACGGGATAAGCAGAGATGATATTGTTAAGATAAGTGGCAATCTTGTGATAGTTAAATTAGGCGAGAAAAGCAGTTATCAATATTCTTTTTTTAATAATGTTGATGCAACTGCATATCCTGATATTTATCCTGAAAAGAATTATATCATTAAAATAAGCGGGTACAAATGATAAAAATGAAAATGTTAGATAATAAA
>MFWP01000006.1:35297-35928 GCA_001786415.1 Candidatus Pacearchaeota archaeon RBG_19FT_COMBO_34_9 | reverse complement strand
TGCAATTTTTTTCCAAAAAATCGCAGAGGAGACAAGATTCTTTCTATCTACTGGTTTGCTGTATTGGTCATTGTGGCAGGAGGAATTTTTGCGATGGTGTATATTTTTTACGGAGCACCATATGATGTAAGGGAAACAGAAGCTAACCTATTTATTAACAAAGTTGCGGACTGCGTTTCTTATGCGGGAAGATTAAATACAAATTTAATTTCAGGAGGAAAATTCAACCAGACCTTTAGCTCAAATTTCTTAGGAGAATGCCATTTTATTTTTGGTTCAAGCGAATGGGAAGAAGAACAGTATTATACAGAAATTAATTTTTACAAACCTGAAGATTCAAACAATCCTGTCTTTAGTATCAATGCAGGTAATAACAAGTGGGGCAGATACTGCCCGATACAGGAAAAAAAGGAAGAAGAAAAATTAACCAAATGCGTCAGAAAAAGTTTTTACTCTCTTGATGAATTGAATAATCAATATATAATTAAAATTTTGGCAGTAGTAGCCAAAACCAAAAAAAATGCTAAGATGTAAGAACCCCCAGCGGGTTCCTATTACCTCCTGCAACCCAACAGGAAGTTGTATTCGGAAGAAAGAACCAGCATATAACCCAACAGGAAGTTGTATTCGG
>MFWP01000006.1:31839-35266 GCA_001786415.1 Candidatus Pacearchaeota archaeon RBG_19FT_COMBO_34_9 | reverse complement strand
GAACCAGCATATAACCCAACAGGAAGTTGTATTCGGAAGAAAGAACCAGCATATAACCCAACAGGAAGTTGTATTCGGAAGAAAGAACCAGCAACAGGAAGTTGTATTCGGAAAAATCGCAAAGGGCAGGTAGGGGTGACCATTTCATGGGTGATTGCAACTATTGTTATAATCGGTGTTTTGATAATCTTCATTTATATTTCCATTCTAATGTCCAAAGTTAAAATGATTAATATTGGAAATTTGGAAATATCCGGTTCAGAGAAAAAAACAGAATTACTGGCAGAAAAAACCTCTCTCGCTCATCAGTTGGCAAATAACAGAAATAAAGAACTGATTGATAATCTTTTGAGGGAAAAATGAAAAACAGGAAATTTTTCAAAGATACAAAATCAGGAGATTTTGCATAATGGATAAAAAAGCAGATATTCCAATAACAATTCTTGTAATCGGGGTTGTATTAATCTGCAGTATAGCAATTGTCAGTTTTTTCATGTCAACAATAAAAGCAAGAAATTCTTTTGTTGGAGTTAATTTAATGGAGCAAATGAATGCACAAATAGAGAGAACTTATTTTAATGAAAAAGAAATGGGGATGGATTCTGCAGGAAGAACTATCAATGATGCTTTTAATTATGCAAAAAATGAATTAAAGAAATGCAATTGCGAACCTAATTGTGATTCTTATGCAACCTTTGTCAGCCAATCTGCCTCTGCACGCGGGATTGACCCTCTTCTTTTGCTTGCTATTATGATGCAGGAATCCGAGTGCAAGACAAATGCAGCAAGCCCGAGTTCTTTTGGACTGATGCAGATAAATCTAATACATTGCGGGAATTATAATCTTCCATCAGATAAAGAAGAATGCAAGAATGCATTAAAGAATAATCCGCAATTGAATATAGAGATAGGAGCGCAAATACTTAAGGGAAATTACGATTCATTAAAAGCCGGAAAAGAATTTGACTGTATGGGCAAGAAAGTATTTTATACAGAATGGGAAGCGGCATTAAGGGCATATGTTGGCTGGGGATGTGATGCTTTTCATTTGAATTATGTTGAAGAAGTAATTGCAAGATATGAAGCATTGAAAAAATCTGGCGGCAATTACATTGAAAGAAGGGAGACCAGGGGTTTTTTATTCTGGGCAAAAGAAGTATTTCTGTTTTCAGTCGAGTATAAAAACCAAGGTTCCTAATACTTTCTATTGATATAAAAACATTTTTAAACAAAATAATCCTATTTTAAATATGTTAAATAAAAGAGGTCTAATTAGAAAATTCTCTCTCTACAATTTTTTCCCCAAAAATCGCAGGGGGCAGGGGCTAAGCACAAATGCCATTATCTTAATTATTCTTGGTTTGATTTTATTGGTATTACTCATTGTGGGATTTGTCACAGGATGGGCTCCTATCAAAAATCTAATCAGTCCAACTAATGTTGATAATGTTGTTGAAGACTGTATAAGTGTCTGTGGTTTTAATCAAAAATTCAGTTTTTGCTCTGCCGAAAGAACTTTGAGGGTAAATGAAGATAAATTTACAGTTAAGACAAGCTGTGCTGTTTTGGCAAATGTATCTAATTTTGAGAAATATGATGTCAAGGAATGTCCTTCAATTGATTGTGATTTATCATGTGAAGATATACTTATTGACAGCAAAAAGGGAGCAAGTGTCCCGGCAGGAACTTATGCAAGATATGATGTTAGTGCTTTAGCTAATAATCTGGAAGAAGGACAGATATGCATTATTAATTAATTCTAAATATGAAAAATAAGAAATTTTTCAATATCCTCGGCAGGAAGCCTACGGATACAAAATTTAAGAGGAATTTTGCATAATGGATGATTATGGTTTTTCTGACAAAAGGAATAAAAAAAAGAATAAGAAAAAAGAAAAGAAAAAACATCCCTATAAGCATGGCGGAATACAGAGAAGTTTAATCTTTAAAATAAGAACCAAAGGTTCCTAATACCCCATATTAATAATAAATTTTTTTTCTAAACCTTTATTAATATAAAATTATATTTTTAATTATGTA
This sequence comes from Candidatus Pacearchaeota archaeon RBG_19FT_COMBO_34_9, assembly GCA_001786415.1. Taxonomy (GTDB): domain Archaea; phylum Nanobdellota; class Nanobdellia; order Pacearchaeales; family GW2011-AR1; genus RBG-13-33-26. The sequence continues at coordinate 33,226 of MFWP01000006.1, read as the reverse complement.
TGAGATGATTTTTTTATGGGTATTAGCTTTGGCTTATATTCTATTTGCCGTGATTCAGGATATTAGGACAAGGGAAATTGCCAACTGGGTCAGTTTTTCACTGATTATATTTGCGCTTGGATTTAGATTTTTTTATTCACTGTTTCAGGGAGAAGGGTTTTCATTTTTTTATAACGGCTTAATAGGGCTCGGGATTTTTTTTGTACTTGGGAATTTATTTTATTATGGAAAAATTTTCGCAGGCGGGGATGCTAAGCTGATGATTTCTCTTGGAACAATCCTTCCTTATTTTCCAGATTTCTTTTCAAACATACGGCTTTTTTTCAATTTTCTCCTGCTTTTTCTTTCTGTAGGATTTATTTACATTCTTATAACAAGCTCTGTTCTCTGCCTGAAAAATTTTAGGGATTTTAAAAAAGAATTTTCAGGACAATTAAAAAGAAAAAAGAAACTGATGCTGGTTATCATTTTTTTCAGCATTATCCTTTTAGTTTTGGGATTTATGTGGACTATCTTTTTTATGGCAGCTATAATGGTGTTTCTTGTCTCTTATTTGTTCCTATACTCCAAGGCTGTTGATGAAGCATGCATGGTAAGAAAAATCAAAACAAAAAATCTACGGGAAGGAGACTGGCTTTATTCTGATTTGAAAATCGGAAGAAAAATGATAAAAGCAAAATGGGACGGGCTTACAAAAAAAGAAATACATGAAATAAGAAAGAGATATAATCAGATTAAGATAAGAGAAGGAATCCCCTTTTCTCCTGTATTTTTGATAAGTTTTATTTTATTTATTATCTTTACTATTTTTAATATAAAATTATGGAATCCTTTTTGGTAACCATAAAAATTCCTCTGTTTTTTCTTTTTTGGGCTTTGCAATTTTTTTTGGCTTTTTTTCCAGTTCTTCCTTTATGCCTTCCAGTTCTTCCATCTTTGCAGATTTTTTTTCTGAATTAAAATTTTCATTGGTATAAACAGGTAGAAGATTTATAATTTCATGCCCGAATAATTTTGATTTTGAAATTTCTATGCTTTTCGGAGAGAATTTTTTCTGTATATTCTTTGAAACTTTTTTTGCAAATGAAAGAGTTTTTTTTGAAATTTTTTCTGTATGCTCTTTTGGTATTATAATTGAGTGCCCTTTTGATATAGGATTTATTTCAAGAACTGCTATTGCCCCTTCATTTTCGTCTATCCTGACAGATTTAATTTTATCAGAAACAATTGCACAGAAGATACATTCTCTGCCAGCATCTTCGGTATTCGATTCTTTTTTTATTAGATTATTTTTTTCCAGGAAATTTTCAAGCTGTTCAGCATTCATTGATTCAATCTGCTGTCTTGCATTTGTCATTTGCTCTTCAGGAAAACTGGATTCAATATG
>MFWP01000006.1:31483-31741 GCA_001786415.1 Candidatus Pacearchaeota archaeon RBG_19FT_COMBO_34_9 | reverse complement strand
ATGCTCGCCTCATATCTATGACCTGGATTGAACTTACATCTTCCATTTCATTAAGTGAACTTTCCAGTGCTTCAAGCTCTGATTCTTCAGGCCATGCAAAAAGCGCGATTATTGCTTTCAAGCCAAATGCAATTGGCTCTTCCTCAAAACTAGGATTTTTTCCTCCCCTTTTTTCAATTATTGACTTTACATTTTCTTTCAGTTTTTCAAAATCTGCTTCAGGATTTGCCGGCAAGATTTTTATTTTTACTGCTGCTA
>MFWP01000006.1:31156-31454 GCA_001786415.1 Candidatus Pacearchaeota archaeon RBG_19FT_COMBO_34_9 | reverse complement strand
ATAGGGTTAGTCAATTTTTACGAAAATACTTAAAAACAATCTTTTATTTTTTGATAAATGCCTGTTGAAAATTATGAAAGAATAATAGAAAAAATTTCCAAAATATCCGGGCTGGAAAAAGAGGAAATTGAAAGGAGAATAGAAGCAAAGAGAGCGAAACTTTCAGGGCTGATAAGCAGAGAAGGCGCTGCACAGGTTGTAGCAGCAGAACTTGGAATTTCTTTTGATAATGAAAAGCTGAAAATAGAAGAATTGCTTCCCGGAATGAGAAAAGTAAATGTTATTGGGAAAGTGTTAA
>MFWP01000006.1:25912-31143 GCA_001786415.1 Candidatus Pacearchaeota archaeon RBG_19FT_COMBO_34_9 | reverse complement strand
GAGAACCTTCAAAACAAAAAAGGGCGATGACGGAAAGGTTGTGAATCTGTTTATTGCAGATGAGACTTCAAATGTGAAGATTGTTTTGTGGGATACAAATCATATAAGCCTCATTGAAAGGAAAGAAATTGCTCCGGGTATTGTAGTGGAAATTTCAAACGGAAGCATGAGAGATAATGAACTTCATCTAGGAAGTTTTTCTGAACTGAAGATAACAAAAGATTCCCTTGAAAATGTCAAAGCAGAAAAAATTTTTAGGGAGAAAAAAATTTCTGAACTTAAAAATTCAGACAGCGTGAAAATAAGGGCTTTTATTGTCCAGTCTTTTGAGCCGAGATTTTTTTATGTATGCCATGAATGCGGGAAAAAGGCAATTCAGGAAGGGGAAAATTTTACATGTGCAGAACATGGGAAAGTAATAGCAGATAAGAGGGCTTTGCTTAATGTTATAATTGATGACGGAACAGAGACAATCAGGACAGTTGCATTTCAGGATAATCTTGCTGATATAGGGCTTACTGAACTTGAAAATACTGAAGAATTAATAAATCAGAGGGAGAGACTGCTTGGGAAAGAGATGTTTTTTTCAGGAACAGTCAGAGATAACAAAATGTTTAACACTCCTGAATTTATCATAGAAAAGGTTGAACCTGTTGATGCTGATCTGCTGATTAAGGAATTTGAAGGGAATTAATTCTGATATTGCAAGATATATCTAACATCCAAACAATCTTTATAAAGTCGTTATAGATAATTTTTATATGACAAAAAAGGCTGAGGAAGGAGAGGATGGTGTTGTTATTAAAGATGGAAAAGAGCCGCAACTGACTGATTTGCCGGGAATTGGGCCTGCTGTCGCAGCAAAACTTGAAGCTGCAGGAATCTATGATTTGATGTCTCTGGCTGTAATGAGCCCGGCCTCATTGGCAAATACTGCTGGAGTTGGAGAGGCTGTTGCAAGAAAAGCAATTCAGGCATCAAGAAAAATGCTTGATTTGGGGTTTGTTGACGGAATTGAATTTGCAAAAAAAAGAGAGGATATTGAGAATATAACAACCGGTTCAAAAAATATGGACAATCTTCTGGGGGGAAGAGGGGTAGAGACAAAATCACTTACAGAGGCATATGGTGCTTTTGGCAGCGGAAAAACACAGTTAGGATTAACATTGGCTGTAAGGGTTCAGCTGCCTCCTGAGAACGGGGGAGCAAATGGAAAATGCGTTTTTATTGATACAGAAGGAACTTTCAGGCCATCAAGAATAAAACAGATTGCCGAGGGACTTGGAGCAAATTCAGAGAAAGTCCTAAAAAATATTTTTGTTGCGAGAGCATTTAACTCAGACCATCAGATTTTGCTTCTTGATAAAATTTCAGAAATGATTAAAAACGGAGAGCCAATTAAGCTTATGATTATTGATTCCTTGACTGCGCATTTCAGGGCAGAGTTTACAGGAAGAGGAGAACTTGCAGACAGGCAGCATAAACTGAATAAATATCTTCACAGTTTAATCAGCCTTGCAGAAAAACATAATCTTGCGGTTTATGTTACAAATCAGGTTATGGCTAATCCTGCAATGATGTTCGGAGACCCGACAGTTGCTGTAGGAGGAAATATTGTGGGGCATGCTTCAACTTACAGATTGTATCTAAGAAGAGGAAAACAGGGAAGCAGAGTTGCGAAATTAATTGATTCACCTAATCTTCCTGATAATGAATGTGTTTTTTTTGTGACAGAAAAAGGTGTTATTGACGGAGACGAATAATCTCTTTCTTAAAAAATAGTCATAAATAATCATTCTGCAAGTTCGTTTTTCTTAAACCATAATCCAATCTCTCTTATTGCATTTTCAATGCTGTCAGAACAATGCATCACATTCTCAAAAACTTTTGTTTCAGAATTAATCCTCCCGTATTTCCCGCGTATTGAAACCGGATTTGCTTTTTCAGGATTTGTCGCTCCTGCAAGTTCTTTTATTTTTTTAATTGCATCTTCTCCCTGATATACCAATGCAAGAACTCTGTCAGTGTGGAATCTTCCCTGAATAAAATCGAGTGTGTCTTCATAAATTTTATTCCCTTTTTCTTCACCCCATTTTTTTATCTGTTCTTCTTTAAGATTATTATAATGCTTTTCTGCAAGTTTTCTGGAGACTTTTACAATCTTTGCACCGACGATTTTTAGCTTTGTTTCCGAGAGGGTTGTTATTATATTTCCTGTCAGGCTTTTCATAAGCCCGTCGGGTTTTATCAGCACAAGAGTTTTTTCTTCCATACTCTTTTCGGAGAATTTCATATTTAAAAATTTTTGTTTTTATAATTTTTTAAAATCTTTCAGAAAAAAAGATTTATAAACTCTTTTTTTCTATATTATTGATATAGAGGTTAGTTATATAATTATAAAAGAGATGGTCAAAGGAAAAGAGGGGATAGCAAAGAAGAAAGATTTTTTAATTTTATTTGGGGCATTAATTATTATTGGCTTTATTGTTTTTGTTTTGGCTGCATGGGAACCATCGCTAGTGTCTCCAGTAGCCATAGGAAATTATAGTACATCTCTAAAGTTTATTTGTAATACTTCAATAGAAAATCCAGTTAATGCGTCTTTAATGTATAACGCAACTGGAGGACCAACAACACTTATATTAATGACAGTTTATAACACCTCTGCTAACCAAAGTGGATTCCAGAATGATTCAGTTAATCTTCTTGGTTTATCTGATGGAGCAAATTATAATTTTACATGTTTAATTAGTAACCAAACTGGAACTAATGCTTATTCAACATTGACTAATGTAAGTATGGTAACAATAGACAATACCCCCCCAAATGTTACTTATTATGGCATAGCAAATGGGGATTATGTTAACGGGACAATTACCCTAAGTGCATCTGTAATAGATACTATTTCAGGAGTACGTGCAGTTTATTACAATATAACAGATAGTACTGGGGCGAGACTAAATTGGACAAATGCGTCTACTGATGGTTCAGGATATTACAATACTTCCATTAATACTACTGATTTTGCTAATGGTGTTTATAATATAACTATTATAGCAAATGATAGCTACCTTACTACCTTAAAAGTTGCTAATGGTACCCTATTCTCTAATCTAAACAATTCTGAAACAATTTCTATAACAATAGATAATACTGCACCAACAGCGACTCACACTTGTACTCCTAATACTACTGTTGGGATGGTTGTTACATGTACTTGTAGTGGAAGTGATGCTACTGCAGGGGTTAATTATACTTATGATGGAACGACAGCTTCTGGGAATACAGGTATAGTTGAAAAGATAACTACTACCGCTGCTGGAACTTTTTCAAGAACATGCACTGTTAGAGATAGGGCGGGAAATTCTGCATCAGCAATAGCTTCATATGCTATTAGTAATCCTGTAAGCGGAACAACAGGCGGGACAACCACTACATCACCGACTACATCTATTGTTACGGCAGCAACAATAACTCCAACATCTCCTGTAACAATATCTAATTTTGCAAGTGGTTCAGGAGTAACTGAAATACAAATAGAGGTTAGCGAGACAGCAACTAATGTTCAGGTTACTGTTCAAAATTATGAAACTACTGCTCCTTCAGCAGTTTCAAGCTCTTTAACAACAGCATATAAGTATCTGAAAGTAGATGCTCAGAATCTTGCTAATAAATTAAGCAAGGCTACAATGAAAATTCAGGTTGAGAAAACTTGGGTTAGCGGACAGGGAACTGTTAAAGAAGATGTTGCTTTATTCAAATATGATACAACAGCAAGCCAGTGGAATGAGCTTACAACTACATATGCCAGTGAAGATGATAATTATTACTATTATACTGTTGAATTGAGCAGTTTCAGTTATTTTGTAATTGCCACAAAAGGAGCTGTTATTTCTGAAGGAGAAGCACCAACAGGAGAAGAAGAGCAACTTCCTACTGCAGCAGGATTGCCTATATGGGCTTGGGTAGCCATAGGATTGGTTGTACTTGTAATAATAATTGGCGGCGGAGTTGCTTTAGGAAAGAAAAAGAAGAAATAAATTTCTTTAGATTTTTATAAAAGAATCTTACATTGTTTTTTATTTAATTTATTGGGAAATCCGCAAAAAGGGCATTTTGCCCTGTCATCTTTTAATAATCTAATAACTCCAAATGATTGCCTGCATTTTTTATTTCTGCATTTTTTAACAACTCTTTTATACACAAGGATAAGAAGATAAAAGAGTATATTAAACTTTTTATGATAATCTTTATTAATTGACTTTTTTTATAATAATAATGGGGGAAAAGATTGATTTTGACGAGGTTATTTTTGCTGATTTGCATATTCATTCCAGATTTTCAAGGGCATGCAGTACTAATATAAATTTTGAAAATCTTGTTAAATGGGCAAAAATTAAAGGGCTTAATTTATTAGGCACAGGAGATTTTACTCATCCATTATGGCTTAAAGAGATAAAAGAAAAGCTTATTGATAATGGGAAGGGATTTTATAATTATCAGGATTTTCCGTTTATAATTACAGGAGAGATTTCCTTGGTTTATACTCAAGACCATGGGAGACGAATTCATCTTGTAGTTCTTGTTCCTAACATAGAGATAGCCGAGAAAATTAATTCATACCTTGATACAAAAGGTAGAAGAGATTATGACGGCAGGCCTATTTTTAAAATATCAGGAGATGAATTTGCAAAGGAGATGATGAATATTTCCCAGGATATAGAGATTATTCCTGCACATATATGGACGCCGTGGTTTGGCTTATTTGGGAGCATGTCTGGCTTTGACAGCCTAAAAGAATGCTTTAAGGAGCAAATCACTAATATACATGCAATTGAGACAGGGATGTCTTCTGATCCAGAAATGAACTGGAGAATTAAAGAGTTAGAGGACAAGGCAATTGTAAGTTTTTCTGATGCACATAGCTTCTGGCCATTCAGGCTTGGGAGAGAAGCAACTATTTTTAGGAAAACAGCTTCTTATTCAGCGATAATTGAACAAATAAGAAATAAAAGTTTTATTGGAACAATAGAAACAGATCCTGCATATGGAAAATATCACTGGGATGGGCACAGAAACTGCAATTTTTCCTGCTCTCCTGAAGAAACAAGGAAATTGAATGAAATTTGCCCTGTTTGCAAAAGAAAACTGACAATAGGTGTTGATAACAGAGTTGGAAAACTAGCTTCTTATTCTGAAGGCTATAAAATAGCCAATTCCAAGCCTTTTTA
>MFWP01000006.1:24789-25819 GCA_001786415.1 Candidatus Pacearchaeota archaeon RBG_19FT_COMBO_34_9 | reverse complement strand
AAATTTTGGAAATGAATTAAATATTCTCCTGAATGTTACAAAGGAAGAATTTTTGGGCAAAAATACCGACGATAAAATTACAGAATTAATCCTAAGGAACAGGGACGAAAAAATAAAAATCAAGCCAGGATATGACGGGGAATACGGAAAAGCATTAATGGGGGAAAAACAGGCAACTCTTACTTAACAGCAAACTCCACACCTGCTCTTTTTGATTCTTTTTCTATATCTTCTATTATCTTTTTCATATTTTTATCTGCTGTTTTGAGATTATCGGATTCTATTTCCAGGTTGTATCTTCCTGCAGAGAGATATTTTATATTTATTCCCTTGAATATCCCCAGGATTTTTTTGATTAATGTCATTCCGTCAGGTTTAATGCTGGAAAGATGAATTTCCCTTTTTATTATTCTTTTTTTCTTTTTCTGGGTATTCAGGATATCAAGTATCTTTTTTGAATTTTCTTTTCCGATGATTCTTTCCAATTTTTCAGGATTTGATTTTGCATCTTCCAGGAACAGGAAAACATTTTTTTCTTTTGAAATTTTATTTATTGCTTCATCTGCCTTTTCCTTTAAAATCCCTTTTAATATACCAATATAATTTTTTTCCTGCTGTGCCTGCTCGAGAACTTCTTTTTTTTCTTTTTGTGTGACTCTTCTTAAGGACAAGTCAATATTTCCCTGAGCAGAAATCCTTAGAACTTTGCATACTATTTTTTTCTTCGGGACTACATAATCCCTGATATTTCTTATTCTTCCAGGAGCGACTTCACTCATTACTATGCTTCCCTCAACTTCTTTTCTGTCCAAATCTATTTTTACAAATACAATAGTTCCGACTATTCTGTCAACTGTGCATAATACAAAGTCTCCAACTTCAAGATTATCATTCATAAAATATGTAGAAAAAAGAGAGTTTTAAATCTTTACCAATTCAATCTCTAAAAGTTTTTTCAGATGCTCTAAAAAGTCTTTTTCTTTTTCCTGGCTTATTGAACAGCCTGCTGCAAATTCATGCCCCCCCACTT
>MFWP01000006.1:0-24619 GCA_001786415.1 Candidatus Pacearchaeota archaeon RBG_19FT_COMBO_34_9 | reverse complement strand
ATAATTGTATCTTTTATTTTTTCTTTTGCATTGATTATCACAAATCCATTTCCCTCTATTTTTTCAGATTCAGAAACAGATTTCAATCCTGAAATTATAAACTGCCTGTATTTGGTATGTATCAATTCTGCCCTTTTCTTTGCTTTTAAGGATTCCATGCAGAATTGCACTGCTGTTTCAGATTCTCCAAGGCGCGAGCATGCATTAATTATTGCACTTAATTCCCTGGCATCTTCCAGCTTGTTAAAAAATTTCAGCAAAAAAATATCTCCTATTATCTCCTTGTTTTTTATTTTTGGATTTCTAAGGATTATTGATGTTACAAGTTTAGACATCTCTTCATCGTCAAGCTCTATAAGGCTTTTATATTTCCCATTTGCAGAACTAAACCCAATATCTCTTAATAATTTTGTAACTCCAATTGCATTTCCTGTTACTCCCGGAATATAAGGATGCGAGCAATATTCCAATGTCCTGTTAATCGGGCGTGTAGAAGGATAAATGAGAAGCCCTCTTCTTCTTTTTATTTCACTGTCATTTATTATCAGATTATTCAGCTTATCTATGCTTTTTTCCATAGAATCGCCTATCATTCCAAGGATAGCAAGCTTTGCAAGTTCTTTGTTTTCTCCGTTAAGCTGCTTGCAAAAAAGATATACAAGGCTGGAACTGCTTAATTCTTCTTTTCCGTTAAGATGGGGATTAATTATATTCAGCTTTGGAGGAATTTCCTGGAATATTTCATGATGGTCTATTATAAAGACATTCTCCAGATTCATTCTTGAAAGATAATTCAGGCTTCCTGAAGCCAGGTCAAGAAAGATTACAATTTTATCCTTTGGCAGCTCAAGAATTATCTGTTCTTCAAGCCTTTTTACAATTTTAAGGGAAAATCTTTTATCAATTTTTTTTAATGTCTGTACAAGAATTGTTGCAGAAGTTATCCCGTCTGTATCAAAATGGCTTATTATAAATACCTCTTTGTCTGAAATAGCTTCTACAAACTTGTCTGCTACTGTTTTTATTTCTGATTCAAGATTTTTAGATTCCAAGCCTCTTTTCAACCTCCTCTTATTTGCTGAAATATTTTTTTGCCCTTTTCAATTTGGCAGATGTTCTCTCTTTATCCCTCATTGCTCTTCTGTCTTTTTTGTTCTTTGCAAAATGTTTCTCTATTTTTTCCAATTTTTTCTGAATATTTGCAATATCTGGATTTACGTATCTGCTTCCAAGTATCTTTGATATCTTTTTGTTAAAGTCATCAGGATGAATTCCTGCTTTTCTTAATGTTTCTCCGATTTTCTCGCTTGTAAGCCCTTTTTCAGCTAATTCAAGCACCTTCTTCTCAAATCCTTCCTGGGAAAGTTTCTCGGTTTTTTGAGTTTCTTCTTCAGTTTTTTCTGTTTTTTTCTTTGGCATTTTAGTAAATCGGAAATTTATTTTTTAAATGTTTGCTATCATACAAAACTCTTATAAATTAATTAAGTTATAAATCAATAAAGCCCCATGGTCTAGTGGTCAAAGATTCAGCCCTTTGGAGGCTGAGACCCCGGTTCGAATCCGGGTGGGGCTATTTCTCTTTATATCTTCCTCTTTTTTCAACAGTAAGAACCAAGGTTCCTAATACCTCCTATTTATACCTGCCTCGCTTCTCTACGGCTTTAAGCCTTTCAAGGACTTTTTTTGATTCTTTGTAATGTTTATAACCTTTTTCTACAGCTCCCAGGAGTTCTTTCCAGTTTTTGAAATGTTTTGCTTCCAGAGCCTGCTTTAACAAATGCAAATCGACTGCCTTGTCTTCTATTTTTCTTGAAATATACCCCAATCCGAAGTCAATAAAGAAGATTAAATCATTTTTTAGAATCATATTTGAAGTTGTTAAATCTCCGTGTATTATATCTGCTTCATGGAGTTTTGCAATTTCTTTCCCGATAATTTTGCAGATTTCTTTTTGCTTTTCCAGAGAAAAAGAATCAAGATTTTCAGACAATTTTTTCCCGTCAATAAAAGGCATTTTTATTTTATTAAATTCTTTTAACGGAAAAGGATCAGGAGCATTGATTATCTTAGAGGCTTTTTCAAGAAGCTTTTTTTCTGCCTTTGTTCTTTGCTTCCTGATTTTTTCATCCAATTCTTTAATACGGTAAGATTTTTTTATTCTATCTTTGGTAATAAGGTTATTTTCTAATAATATAACTGCTTCTGCGCCCTGCTGTAAAATTTTTTGTGTCATCTTGATAGTTCTCTTTTCATCTCAATAATAATCTCTTCCTCTCTTTTAGTAAGTATTATAAAATCTTTTTTAAGCTGTTCAATTAAAACAGGAATATCCTTTTTTTCTTTGTTTTCTAAGACAGATATTCTATTAAATATTTCTTTTTCAACCCTTACAAACCTGACAATTTTTTCTGAAAATTTTTCTGTGTTGAAATAAAGAGGGCTTGCCATAATCATGAAATTTTTCCTGCTTTTTCTTAATTCTTCAATAATCCCTTTAATTTCCTTCTTATTTTTTGCTTCTTTTATACTATGCATTATCTGAATATAAGTTTTTTTATTTTTTTCAATAGTTTCTATGATTTTTTCAAAATATTCAAGTTTTTTTCTGAATAGGACATCCTTCCTCCCAGACTGCAAACCCATTTTATGCTGGATTCTCGGGCTGATGATTGTACCAACTATTATACTAAGAAGCATGACTAATGCTGTCAGATAAGGCGTTAAGTTAAGCATGAAAGAGATGATTAATTCGGGATTTTAAGGATTTTGGTGATGATATTAAAACCTCATCTTTTTTCCGAACTTCTTTGCAAACTTCATCAACTGCTTTTGGCTCAAGCCACCTGACATGTCTCCGCTCATCCCTGCTCCTGACTTAATCATATCATTCAGAAGCCTGTATTGTTTTAGCAAAGAACGAATATCACTTGTAGGAACTCCTGCGCCTTTTGCAATTCTTGCAATTCTTGAAGTTTGCTTTTCCAGAATTTCAGGATTTTCTTTTTCTTCCTGAGTCATGGATTTTACAATATGCTCCCATTTTGCAACTCTTGCTTCCTGATTTTCCAGCATGCCTTCCGGAATTTTTGCCTTCATATTTGATAGCCCAGGAATCATAGATTTAATCTTGTCAAATCCTCCAAGAGAGCCCATTGACTTAACCTGCTCTATAACATCATCCAGTGTTAATTTCCCTTCCTCAAGATTTTTCTGAATTTTATTTTGCCTGCCCTCATCAGTGACTGACTTTATCTTTTCAATCAGTGTTTCCAAATCGCCCATGCCAAGCAAACGCGATAAAAATCTTTCAGGATTGAATTCTTCTATATCATTTACCTTTTCTCCTGTTCCTATAAAATAAACAGGTGCATGTGTTTCTGCGCAGGCTGTTAATGCCCCCCCTGCTTTTGCAGTTGAGTCCATTCTTGTTATTATCACTCCTGAGACATTTACAGCATCCTTAAATTCCTGAGATTGCTTTTTAGCTGCCTGTCCAATATCTGCAGGAAGGACTAAAATTGATTCTGTCGGCTTTGCAATTTTATTTATCTCTTTTATCTCTTTTATCAGTTCATCATCAAGAGTATGCCTCCCTGCTGTATCAACAAGAACCAAGTCATAATCTTTCAGCTGTTTTTCATATTTCTTCCAGAGTTTTATTGGGTTTTTCTCATTTACATCTATAAAATAATTCAGTTTGTTTTTTTCTGCAAGCTGCTTCAATTGTTCCTGTGCTGCAGGACGATGAACATCGAGTCCTATTAATGCTGTCTTAAAGCCTCTTTTTGAATAATAATTGCCCAGCTTTGCAATTGTTGTTGTTTTTCCGCTTCCATAAAGCCCGAGAAAAAGAATTACATTATGTTTTTCAGTTAATTTTAATTGTTTATATTCTCCTAAAATATTCAAAAGTTCATCATGGAGAATTTTTATCATGTGCTCTTTTTTCTCTATTCCCTTAATTCTCTCATCAAGCGCTGATTTTTTTATCTTGTCTGACAATTCTTTTACAAGAGCAACATTTACATCTGCTTCAATCAATGCCCTCTGCAAGTCCCTGACAATTGAATCCACCAAATCCTTGTCAAGAAAGAGAGCATTTGCTATCTTATCCGTTGCTTTCCTTATCACTTCTCCGAGTTTTTCTAACATTGTAAGATAATTTTATTAGCAGAAATGGAGTTAATAAATTTGTGGTTTAAGATATTTTATCAATCAGATGTAATATTCTTTTTTGACTTTTTTCAAAACTCTGTCTATGACTGCAAAAGCCTCTTTAGGATTTATTTTGTGTCTTTTTATCTTTTTTCTGTAAAAATCAAGATTAGCGAGAAAATGTTCAATCTTTTTTTTAGATGGTTTTTCTGAATATTCTCCATAGCCTGATTGCATTACAAAAAGAGCATTTAATTCCTGCTCGAACTGCTTTAATGGTATTGCAAAATATGGCTTTCCCAGATATAGTGCCTCTGATATCAGGCTAAATCCTGATGTCGCGATTATTGCCTTGCAATCAGAAAGATTTTCAAAAAATTTATCCTGCACTTTCCTGAATTCAAGGTTTCCTTCTTTTTTCTGCATGTTATAACCATAAATAACAAACTGTTCAGGAATTTTTCTTAAAATTTTTATGAGTCTTTTATCAGGTTTTGTCTGATAAACCAGGACCTTATCCTTTATTTTTGGTTTTAGCAGAAGTATCTCTTTCCTTAAAATTGGATTTACAATATAAACATTCTCTTTTCTTGTTCTTTTTTTAAGAAATGACAGTATAACAAATGCATCTGCTTTCAGGAGACCGCTTATTCCTATTTTTGTAAGATAAAAATCTTTTTTATATCCTTTTGGAACTTTCATCTTTAAATGTGCAATAATATGCTGATTGTCTATGCTTACCAGTGGCAGACTGTAAAAAAAAGAAACAACAGGGACCACTGTTTCCATGTCTGATATACAGATATCAGGGGAGAAATTATCCACAATCTTTTTTATTCTGTAAAAATCTATTAAATTTCTGCATATCCTTCCTGAATTATTGATTATTGTTTCTTTTAAAGAAGGTTTATTATTTTTGAAAATTAATTCAAGCCCCTCTACTTCCACAACCCTAAATCCCGCGTTTTTTAACACTGAAGTTGCCTGCCCGAATGTAAAAACCAGAACTTTATGCCCTTTTTTCTGAAGATGAGAAATAATTTCCATGGCTCTTGAACTGTGCCCAAAACCATCCCCGCAAACACCATATAGAATTCTCATTTTATAATCCGAGTTTTTTAATAAACTTCTCCTTGTCAAATGGCTCAATCTTGTCATATTCCTGCCCTGTCCCTAGATACAGAATGGGTTTTTTTGTCACATAGCCTACAGAAAGAGCTGTTCCGCCTTTTTCATCAATGTCTGCTTTTGTAAGGACTATACCGTCAATTCCAATTGCCCAGTCAAAGCTTTTTACCTGCTCTATTGCATCATTTCCTGTTATGGATTCTCCAACAAATATCTTTTTATCAGGCTTGCAGACTTTTACTATTTTTTCCATTTCTTTCAGCAGATTTTTTTGAGTGTGCATTCTTCCTGCAGTGTCAATTAACACACAATTAATAAAATTTTTCTGCGCGTATTTTATAGCATCAAAACCAACAGCAGCAGGGTCAGAACCATATTCATGGGAAATGACTTTTACTCCTATTCTATTGCCGTGCTCTTTTATCTGTTCAATTGATGCGGCTCTGAATGTATCTGCAGCAGCAATTACGCATGAAATGTCATTGCTTTTCAGATTTTCAGCAATCTTGGCGATTGTTGTAGTTTTCCCGCTTCCATTTATTCCGCAGAATAGTATGATATAGGGTTCTTTTGACTGGTCAGAATTTTTTTCTTTTATCTGCCCGATTAGATTTGGCGGACTGACAAGAATTTCCCTAATTATTTCCTTAAAAGCTTCTTTTATCTCACTTTCAATCTCTTTTTTCAGGAATTCTTTTTCTATTATCTTTTCCTTTAAATCACCTGCAATTTTTTCAGCCACCTCCAAAGCAACATTATTTTCCAGAAGCAACATTTCCAATTCTTCTTCATATATGCCAAATTCCTTTTCAGAAATTTTTATCGTATTTATTTTTTCCCCTATCTTCTGAAAAAAACTTTTTGGCTTCTCTATAGAAATTTCTTCTTTTTCTAATTTTACTTTTATTACTTTTTTAGTTTTCTTTTCTTCTTTTTCCGGCTCTTTCTCTTCTGCCTTTTCTTTTATCTTTTTGGTCCAGCTTTCTATTTTTTCTTTTAAAAACTTAAACATGTTTTATTAAATTTCTGAAGATTTATATGGTTTTCTTATAAATGATTTTTATAATACCGGTTCTGCAATCTCTTGTATTGGGTAATCTTCCCTTTCTACTGTTTGTTGGGCTACTATTGAGAAATGTTTCCAGCATATTGCATGTTCAACTGCCAGAGGAAAAACCCTTATTTTTGTAAAGAGAGTTTTTATCAGCAGTTTCCAGTAATAGAATCTTGCCTTTGAAACTATCCCTATACTCCACATACTCTTGAAAAATGCAAGGAGCAGGTGTATTGATAATTTCATCTTGTTCTTTACTTTTGGATTATAATTCTTAAGGAAAGTATTAATCCTTTTGAAATAATGTTTTGGAGAATAAATAGTTGCGATTATCTTTTTATATCCTCTGGAAAGTTTTTCCATTCCCATTTTTGGAGTGAAGTTTATTATTCCGTCAGTATTCCCCCCGCTTGAATCTTTCAGCAATCTTCCCTCTGCCTTTAACCTGTGCCATAATCTTGTTTTAGGCAGTGCAGTAAGTACTCCCACCATAGCAGTCACTATTCCGACTTCCTGTATAAATTTTATCTGGGATTCAAATATTTTTTCTGTATCATTGTCAAATCCAACAATAAATCCCCCCATTACCTGCAATCCGTTTTTGTGAATTTTTTTTACAGATTCTGCAAGATTTCTTTGCGTATTCTGGAATTTTCCGCATTCTTTAAGGCTGTTTAATGACGGAGTTTCTATACCCAGGAAAACTTTTGCAAAGTTTGCTTTGCTCATCATCTGCATAAGCTCTTCATCATCTGCAAGATTAAGCGAGGCTTCTGTTGTAAACTTAAAAGGATAGCCATGCTCTTTCTGCCATTTTATCAGATGAGGAAGCATTTTTTTTACATTTTCTGTATTCCCTATAAAATTATCATCCACTATAAATATAGAATCTCTCCATCCAAGATTATAAAGAGACTGAATTTCTTTTATAATCTGCTCAGGAGTTTTTGCTCTTTGAATACGTCCATTCATTATTATTATATCACAAAATTCGCAATTAAACGGGCATCCCCTGGAATATTGCACAAGCATGTTTACATAATCTTTAAGGTTTATAAGAGACCAGTCAGGAACAGGAGTTTTTGTTATATTGGGGCGTTCTTCTGACGTATAAATTTTTTTTGCTGTTCCTTTTTCAAAATCCCTAAGAAACATAGGAATAGTTATTTCTCCTTCGTTCAGGACAAAATGGTCTACTCCTGAAAATTTTTCATGCTCGGTTGTAAATACAGGTCCTCCTGCAATAACTGTCTTGCCAAAAGCCTTGCATCTCTTTATTACTTCTTTGGCGCTTTCTTCCTGAACAATCATAGCACTGATTAAGATTATATCTGCCCATTTTATCTGCTCATCAGTAAGTTCTCTTATATTCAAATCAATTAACTTTTTGTTCCACTCTTTTGGAAGCATTGGAGAAATAGTCAAGAGCCCTAAAGGAGGAAATGCTGCCTTCTTTGAAACAAATTTCAGGACATGCTTGAAACTCCAGAAACTGTCAGGATATTTTGGATAAATCATTAATGCATTTTTTGTTTTTGGCATATTCATGATTATGCAACTTAAGGAAGCTTTTTATTCTTTTCTTAATGAATATAAATTTTTATAAAGAATATTAGTTTTAAGAATTTATGAACGAGAAAAAGAGGGCATAATGAAATCAAATCAGAGATTTTCAATCACAAAAATTTGCAGAGGTAAATTTTCATGAAGGGAATTTTAATAATTGTGGATGGAATGGCTGACCTTCCGTGCAAGCAGCTTGGCGATAAAACACCGCTTGAGGCTGCAAATATGCCGAATGCTGATTTTTTGGCGGCACGAGGAGAGCTTGGATATATGTATCCTGTAAAACCAGGATTTATTCCTGAATCAGATGAGGCAATTGTTTCTATTTTTGGAAATGAACTCATTTCAAGCACAAGAGGGCAATTAGAAGCAAGAGGGACAGACATAAAACTTGTTAGAGGAGATTTGGCATTCAGAGCAAACTTTGCGACAATTGATTCTCTAAAAGAAGGAAATATCCTTGATAGAAGAGTCGGAAGAAATCTTACAACAGGCGAAGCAGAAATTTTAGCAAAAGCACTGAACAAAGGAATCAAACTGCAAAACCAGTTTATCTTCAAGCCAACAGTTGGGCACAGAGGAGCTTTAATCTTCAAAGGAGGTTTTTCAGATAATATTTCAGGAAATGATCTGGTTTATGTTTTGGGGCAGACGAGAATAACAAACAAGATTTCTCCATGCAAACCACTTGATGAGGAAGAAAATTCGCAGTACACTGCAAATGTGGTAAATGAATTTCTGGAAAAGGCATATGAAATTCTTAATAATCATCCTATAAATGAAGAAAGAAGAAGAAAAGGGCTTTTACCAGCGAATTATCTAATGATTCGCGGAGCAGGAATAGAAGTTCCTAAATTAAAACTTTACAGAAGATGGGTTTCTGCTGCATATATGCCTCTAGAAATAGGATTTTCAAGAGTTTCAGGAATGAAAACTTATTCTTTTAACTATCCAAGATTAAAAAAATTTGATGTGTATAAAAATTTGTGGGATGGATTAAGAAAAGCATGCAAGTTTTCAGAATGGGTTTTAAAGAAAAACAGAAAAAGTGCAGATTATGCTTATATACATATAAAAGAAACAGATCTGCCAGGACACGATAACAAGCCATTTGAGAAAAAAGAAATGCTTGAATATATTGACAGGACTTTGTTTAATTTCCTGAGAAAATTTGCACCGCCAAACAATATCAAAGTTGTTATTACAGCAGACCATTCAACGCCATGCAATAAAAAGTCCCATTCTGCAGACCCTGTTCCTGTACTTTTTTACAACGGCTCAATTCCGAAAGAGAAAAAATTCAATGAAAATGAAGCGAGAAAAGGAAATTTAGGAAGAATTAACGGAAAAGAGCTTTTGGCAAAGGTTGGATTTTTAAAGTAGATTTTTGCATATAACAATTATTAAATATCTCTCAGAATTTTCCAAGATATGATAACTTATAATGATATTTATGAAGCAGCGAGAAAAGAAAGATATTCTGACCAGCTGCAGCAATTGCCGAAGAATTTTGTCAGTGAAGTTGCTGATTACCTGAAAGAAAAAAAAGAAATTTCCTCAAAGCATGAGGATGTTTTTTCAGATGTTATTGTCAAGACAAAGAAACAGCTGGAGAATGCAATAACCTTATTTAAAGAGCTGATATTGAGAAGAAAGAAGAAGATTCTTAATCTTGTTTTAATTGCAGCAGAGACAGGGATATCAAAGCAGGATTTTGAAAATATGATGCAGTTTGAAAAAACTTTATTTGAAGAATTGATGAAGTCTATTGATATTTCAGATAAAAAGTTGAATGATATGCTGAACGGAAAACAGGAAGAACAGCAGAAAAACGATATGGTTGTCTTTAAAGAGCATGTCGAAGAGTTTGTCGGGCTTGACGGAGAAAAGATGGGCGCATATGAAAAAGGACAAATTGCAAATATCCCCAAGGAAATTGCGAAAATATTAATTGATTCTGGAAAGGCAGAAAAAATTGAGGAATAATCATCTTCCTCCAAACAAAATTGTTCCAAGACGGATTATTGTCGCACCATTCCCTATTGCAGTTTTATAATCTGAGCTCATGCCCATTGAAAGTTCTTTTATATTATATTTTTCCTTAAGTTCTTTCATTTTTTCAAAACATTCTTTTTCTTTTCCTATCCCTGGAATAGCCATAAAACCAATCAGATTCAGGTTTTGAAATGTTTTTATTTTTTTGATTAAAGAATCAATTTCCTCGATTGTTATCCCTGATTTTTGGCTTTCCTCAAAATTTATTTCAATCATAATATCAATATTTTTATCCAAATCGTTGCATATCTTATTTATTTTCTCAGCCAATCTTTCAGAATCAACTGTTTCTATGCAGTCAAAGATTCTTACAGCTTCTTTTATTTTGTTTGTCTGAAGATGTCCAATAAGATGAAAAGAAACCCTCTTTTCTTTAAATAAATCTTTTAGTTTTTCATATTTTTCTTCTGCTTCCTGAACATAATTTTCTCCGATAATTTTTACCCCCAAGTTTATTGCTTCAGTTATATCTTCAGCAGGTTTAGTCTTTGTTGCAGCAAGAATTTTTACACTTTCAGGAATTTCTGTTTTAATCTTTTTATACTCTTTTTTGTTGAACATGAATAAAGCCTGTGGAGGGATTTGAACCCCCGACCCCCTGCTTACAGGGCAGGTGCTCTGCCACTGAGCTACACAGGCCTAATAAGACAAAAGAATAATGATTTAAAAGATTTCTTATGAATTAAATCTTGTCTCTGCTTTCTAATACTCTTATCTCGCAAAGCGCTAAAGGATAGATTTTCTTCAATTTCAAACTCAATGGTTTCTGAATCTGATTTCTTATAATCTCATCAAAAAGTTCATATGATGTTTTGTCCTTAACATAATTTACCAGTTCTTCCCTTGCCTTGTTTCTTAATGCTTTTCTGACTGCTCTTGATACTTTTCTTCTTGTTATCAAAAATGGTTTTATTTTTAAAACAGCATCTTTGCATTCTGCAGCGAAAGAATCCTCAACAGAATTTGTTCCTTTTCTTATCATTCTTCTGAGAAAATAAGGCAATAGAACAATTTTTTTTGGGCTTGCTGTTGCCTTGTCCTTTTCTGCCCTGACTTTTAATGTGAGCATCATGCTTTTGCCTTTGAGCATTCTTGTCAAATCATATTTCAGGAATCTTCCTTCAAGCTCTGAAATTTCATAAGCCTGTAGCTGCGTATCCTTATTTACAACCGGAATTTCAACGTCAAAAAATTTCTTTTTTCTTTTTGCTTGTGCCATTTTAATATAATTTTACTCCTGTATTATTTTTCCTGTCCTTTTACCTTTTTTTTGGTATTTAGATTTTCCGCACGCGGAACATGTGTACATAATATTTGTCTTTTTTGTTGTTTTAGATTTTCTCTTGAATTTTGACATTGCAGGTTTTGAGCCCCATTTCCCTTTGTTGCCTATTCCTCTTCCAAGTCCCCTTAATCTCGCCCTCTGCTTCGAACCTCTTGTAAGAGTTCCTCTCTGGAAACCTGTTCCGACTAACTTAATTTTTTGCTGTGTTCTTTTCTTGCAATAAGGACAATATCTCTTTGTAGTTTTTGGAATTTTCATAGAAAAGGAGAGAAAAGTGAGTTTATAAAATTTAGCAATGGTCCCACCAGGAATTGAACCTGGGTTTCATCCACGTCAAGGATGTGTCTTAGCCATTGGACTATGGGACCTAAAATAAATATAATTAGAAATGTTTAAAAAGTTTATTTAATATTTTTATTTATGGTAAAAATAGGTGGTGTTTTATTTTTTGTGAGCCTGATTACAGGATTGTATTTTCTTAACCTTGGATTTAATTTTATTCCTATCCCAGCAGCACTTGCTTCAGTAAACAAGTATATGAATATTTTTGGGGGAATTTTGCTTATTATTGGCGGAATTTTTTCTATGAGGCGAACAACTACTCCAAGAATGGCAAGATAATTTTATAAAAAATTTAATTTTCCAATAAAGTTTATATACGTGATTTCCATTATTTTGGTATGTCAAAAAAAGAGGGAAAAATGACTCGCGACCCCGCTTGTTTGTCACTGTCCTTACTTCCGCGAAGTCGCTCGGCTCAGGTTACAATTTTTATCATAATCGCGATAATTATTGTAGGAGCAGTTATTGGTTTTTTTATTCTTAGAGAAAGACTGATGATTGCACAAATTCCTGCAAGCATACAGCCAGTCTATAATACTTTTTTGTCCTGTTTGGAAGACAGAACTCTTATTGGAATTGATATTCTTGAAAGCCAGGCAGGATATATTGAGTTGCCTGAATTTGAGCCCGGTTCATCTTATATGCCTTTTTCATCCCAGTTAAATTTTTTTGGAAATCCAATCCCTTACTGGTATTATGTCTCTGGAAATAATATAAAGAAAGAACAAGTTCCAACAGAACAGGATATTGAAGATGATTTGGCAGAATTTATTAACGAAAGGATAAGAGAATGCAATTTTGACAATTATTACCAGGAAGGTTTTGAAATGATCCAGGGAGAGCCAAAAACAGAGGTTGATGTAAGGGAGGACAATGTCTATGTTAAGATAAGAATGGACATGCAAATTACAAAAGGCGAGGATACTGTTTTAGTCAATAATCATCAGACTACTATCAGGTCAAATTTTGGGGCGCTTTACAATTCAGCTAAAAAAATTTATGCGAAAGAACAGAGGGAATTATTTCTTGAGAATTATGGTATTGATACATTAAGACTTTATGCTCCTGTTGATGGGGTTGAATTGGCATGCAGTCCAAAGACATGGAATGCCGATGAGATTTTTAATAATCTGCAGGAAGCTATAGAAACAAATACTCTTGCTCTGACTACCAGCGCGCCCTCAACTAAAGACGGAAAATATTTTTTTGTAGATGCAGGAGTGGATGAAGAAGTCAGATTCATAAATTCCAGAAATTGGCCCAACAGTTTTGAAGTTGCGCCTTCTGAAGAGGCTCTTTTGATTGCAAATCCTGTAGGAAATCAGCAGGGGCTTGGTGTTCTTGGTTTTTGCTATGTTCCTTATCATTTTGTTTATAATGTAAAATATCCTGTATTGGTTCAGGTTTTTAGGGGAGATGAAATATTCCAGTTTCCTGTTGCTGTTGTGATTCAGGGAAATAAACCTAGACAAGCTATTACTTCACCTGCAAAGTCTGTAACTCCTGATTTATGTCCGTACAAGAATACTCTAATGACTGTCAAGACTTATGATACAAATCTGAATCTTGTTGATTCATCTCTCTCTTATGAATGCTTTGGAACAAGCTGCGAGATTGGAAAAACATCTTCCGGAACACTTACAGCAGATTTCCCACAGTGTGTTAACGGATATGTCATAGCAAGAGCAGACGGCTTTGAAGAGACAAAATATCTTTACTCAATTGTCCAAGAAGGGGAAATTAATGTTATAATGGATAGACTTTATGATTTGAACATCCAGTTAAAACTTAATGGCGCTAATTATAACGGAGAAGCTTTAATTTATTTTGTCTCTGGTGAAAATTCCAGGACAGTTTCTTATCCTGGGAATAAAAAGGTAAATTTAAGCGAGGGGCAGTATGAGATTTCAGTTTATATTTATAAAGATTCTTCAATCAGGTTAGACGAGACCACACATAAAGAATGTGTTGAGGTTCCAAGTTCAGGCATTGGCGGACTTCTGGGGTTCAGGGACAAGAATTGTTTTGACGTGAAAATTCCTTCGCAGATAGTATCTAATGCCCTTGCAGGAGGAGGAAAGCAGGATTATTATATTTTGGAGAATGAATTAAAAAATTCAAATACAATCGAGATAAATGCAAATGATTTTGGGACTCCAAAAACAATTACAGAACTTCAGAATAATTATCTGATATTCGAGGACAAAGGAATGGAGGTTAGCTTCAAATGAGGTTAAGAAATAAATTTTTATCCGGAATATTTTTTATATTTGTAATTTTATTTTTAGGTTTTATTTCTGCAGCTTATACACGTTCAAATGTCCAGTGGAGCCAGTATAATCCAACAACATCGCAAAAGCTTGACCAGTCAGTTTGCAAACAAGGGCAGGATTTTATAATTCAGATTTCTCCTTTTGGATGCACTCCTGCAGTTGTGAGAACTGACCTGCTTGAGGAGAATGATGTTCCTGTATATTGCCAGCTTGGGGCAACAAAGATAAATCCGCTGATAGATGTTCAGACAATAGATACAGTTTCTTTTACAGGGCAGTATCCGAAAGAAGTTGCAGGAATTGGATTTCATCCTGCAAAAGCAGCATTAGGGGTGGAAGACAATTTAAACAGCCCTGTTTTGAATAATATCGGATATATAGTAATTCTTCTGAAAAAACAGCAAAATGCATCAGCAGTTCCTGAATATGTTTCTGGAAATTTAACAGCAAAAATAAAATACAACATAAAAAAGGCTTTCGGAATAGGAAATGCTTTGTTTTATCTTCCTGAACTAAATGATGAAGAATTCGAAAATAAAAAATCTCAATATAGTTTTTGGAGCGGAAAAGGAACAATAAGGGCCGATGCAATAGACAGTGACAGTGCGCAAATTTCTGTTTATCAAAATGGCAGAATAATTTCAAGTGTGAATTTGCAAAAAGGAAAAACTTCTGACAGCATTTATCTTCCTGGCTTTCAGTGCCAGGCAGGATTGAAATTAAGGCTTGATGGACTTGAAAATCCAGATACAAGAGCCAAGTTAAGAATAAATTCAGAGGTTGTTGAAGTTGCCAAATGCGACGGAGGAGTTTTAGGTTTAGGAACATCATGCGAGAAATTTCTGGACAATAAATGTGAGGTAATTGATTTGTCAAAAAATGGATTTGTGCAACAAGTTAAAATAAAATGCCAGGAAGATGACAAAAAAGTTACAACATCAACTCTTACAATAACCCCCTCTGTTACTATTAAAATAGGAGACAATGAAGCTAAAGAGTATAAGTTAGGTGATATGTTATATGATGGAGGAGCTAAGAAACTTTATTTAGGCTATATCGGTGAGACAAAAGCAGGCAGGCGATTTATTGTTCCTGTTGTCAGCCCTCAACCTGATTCTGAGAAATTCAAACAATCATTTATTTATCAGCAATTGCCAAATTTTATAGATATAGTTAGCACTTATAGCAAAGGACTAGTGGTGGACCTTTTTCTTAGGACTACTGGTGCTTTGACTATAATAGGCCAGACAATTGCTGAGGGTTCATATCCAATAGGAATGTTTGGCGAGGGCGGAGGAAGAGTAGATTTTAGTTTTGATATTGCTTCTGCATTTGTCGTAACTTCTGAGACTTCATTCTTATATAGATTTTATGACCCTTCTGTTATTACTCCCCCTGTTACTTTAATTACTATTGAAGGGGTTACAGAAACTTATATTCCATTAACTTTTGTTGGATTTGCAAATCCGCAGGATGTAGAATTAACAGGAGAAGTTAAAACCAACTATGAAAATGCAAAGAAAGATTATAAGGCAATAAGGGAGAGCTATTCTTCTGAGCAATTCTCAAAAGATGAACGGTTTACATTCGGGGAAGAAGCATTATATAAAGAGATATTGCTTGCATGGCATGCTAATCAAAAAGTTACTGTTGTGGAATTATGCAGGGAATTTGAGAGCAGTTATCCTGATTCAACAAGAATCATTGAAGAATGCGACAATGCAATAAAACTCGCGAACCAGGATGTTGAAGATATGTATGTGACAATAAACGGGCAGGTAAAACAGATATCTTTTGACGGAATCTATGAGCCTACAGCTGATGAATACAGTGCAGAGGTATTAATAGAAAATGCAGGAAATTATTCAGGAACAAGAATATTCCGCAAAAACCAAAGAATCCAGATTTCAGCTACAGAATCTCTTTCTCTGAATGGGATAGGGGTTGACCCTGCAGGAGGAGAAGAATCTGCTACCTTTGATACTAGCACAATAGATGGGGGTTTGAATTTAAATGATATAGTGTACAAAGCAGGATATATAACTTTGAAATTAAATGATTATCAAATTGTTGGAAAGAACAGATACAAAATTACACTTACAAAATTAAATCTGAAAAAACTCGCCAAGGTTTCTGTTATTCCAAATATAGATAATGCAGGAACAACTGCAAATTTCAGTTTCAAAATTGGAATTGAAAAAAGGGCGATTGATTTGCCTCCTGACAAAATAAGAGATATGATAAAAAATTTAGATAGTGAAATTAAGCAATGGACAGACATATCCAGTTCTTTAGGGAATGTTACACGGGGATTAAAGACAGCCTGCCTTGTTACAGGTGCCACATTAGTAGCTAAGAATTTCTTATTTGGAGGAGTGTCCGGAATTGCAAGGCAGGAAGTAATGAGAGGAAAAGACGGATGGTATGAAAAATGTGCAGATTTTGTAAATGATAGAACTTATAGTTCACAGGAAGAATGTTATACCAAAAATGCGGATAAAATAGATAAAGATGTTGATGAACTTTCTAAATTAGTTGAACAACAGAATAATAATATTAAATCTTTGGAGCAGGGAATAACTACATCGCAATTTTTGACAGATCGTGTTGTTAATACAAGCGCATTTATAGACAGATATGCGCCACAGGTTAGCAGTTATGTTAAACAAAATCTTCCTGATACTATCACTGACCTTGAAAATAAAGGAGAACCCGTGAATAAAAATGAAATTTTAACAATTCTTACTTATGATAATTGGAAAAATAAAAATGCATATAGCATGGAACAATTGAGGGATATAGAACTTTACTCAAAAGTTTTGAATGACCCAAGCGCGAGCACTGAATTAAAAGGGATTGCACAAAGCGAGCTTTATTCAACTTTGCTTGATATTAAAACAACTTCAGAAGTTTATCAGTTTGCAACCTCTTTTGACGATGAGTTAAGAAATAAAGGACTTACAGAAGTTGGTGCTACAGAGTCTTATGGAAATGAGAGATCAATAAAAGGAGTTTACAACGGAGGAACAATAAAAGGAAGCCAACTTGTTGGATTAGATTCAGCTACAATTTATCCTGCGAAGTCCATTACATACAATAATAAAAAATATCTTTTAGTTCTTGAAGGCACAGGAGAAAATTATTTCATAAAAAAAATTTATGATGGTGTAAGTTTAAGCGCTGTTTCTTCAGGAGAAGAGAGCCAGATTAAAAATGCATTTTCTTCTTTCAGGAAAATTGATGCATCAAGTTATAAAAATCAATACAAAAATGCAAGACTAAGATATTATGAGACAGAGCCCTATAAAGGAATGCCTGCAGTTGTTCCTTTTGATTTGAAAAACGGATGGTATGCAGCAATGAAACAAACTCTGCCTGTCGGAGCAAATATACAAACTTATGAAGCTTCAGGAAGAGTCTCAAGTTTTTATCTGTGCAATACAGGAGGAAACGGGCTTGAAGAATTCCAGACAATAGGCGATGATATATGTGAGATGATTAATACAGGAACAGGAATGCCTTACAATGCTTTTCATCGATTAGACGAAAAAGAAGCAAGGAATATAATAAATAAGGCGGTTGAGGC
The DNA here is from genome assembly GCA_001786415.1 of Candidatus Pacearchaeota archaeon RBG_19FT_COMBO_34_9. Classification (GTDB taxonomy): domain Archaea; phylum Nanobdellota; class Nanobdellia; order Pacearchaeales; family GW2011-AR1; genus RBG-13-33-26. The sequence continues at coordinate 7,175 of MFWP01000006.1, read as the reverse complement.
AATTAAGCAGGCATCAAATATTCCTGAATCGCAAAGAAAAGGTTATGTCAGTATTTTAGGGCAGAGAGTTCAGGTTGGCGAGCCTGCAGTTGATGTCCCGCAATTTGAATGCCAGGATTTCATGTCTCCGAAAGAATGCCTGTTGCTGTTTAATCTTTGCGACCCTGTGATTTGTCCGTCGAGCAGATGTGATTTTGGCGGAGCATACCCTGTTAAGGATGTTGTTCAGACAGGAGTAATCGGCAGCATTGCTTTATGCCTTCCTAATTTTAAAGAAGGAATTATAGTGCCTGTTTGCCTTACAGGAGTGCAGGCAGGAATAGACGGATTCTTATCAATAAAAACATCTTACAGAGACTGCCTGAATGAAAGTTTAGAAACAGGAAAAATGGTAGGAATCTGTGACGAGATTTACAGTATTTACATTTGTGATTTTTTCTGGAAACAGGCACTTCCTTTGGCAGATATTATAATACCAAAAATGTTTGAACTTTTTTCAGGACAAAATGTCAAGGGCGGGGGGGAATATTTGGGAGTTGCAAGTGCATGGGAAACTGCAGGAAAAGCAGTAGATTATTTTGTAAGTTATTACGGAGCAAATGCAAAAGAGGCATTCATAAAAAGAACAACAGAAACAGCAAAGAGTGAAGTTTGCAAATCATTTGTGTCAGGAGTTACCCTGTCAGGAGGAGATTTACTTAGCACTTTAACAGCGCCTGATTCGCCTGTCCAATTCCACGGAAGATTTGATGAAATAGCTTTAACAACTGCAACAGTACCTCCTACATCACATTACAAAGTTTTTTATCATATTTATGCAGGAAAAGATTCTGGCGCTTATTATCAGGTTTATCTAAAAGGAACTCCAACAAGTTCATATTATCAGGATATAACGCAGAATCTGGTAATTGGTTCTGGCTATATTGCCGTCGGAGGGTATGCTTCTGAGACAATAGACAAAGTGGCTACTTCAGGATACAATCAGATGTGCATAAATGTAAACGGGCAGGAGGAATGCGGGTTCAAAGAAGTTTCAACCTCTTTTGCAGTTAATTACATTAAAGACAAGTACTTAGCAAGCCAGGCAACAGAGATGGATATCAAAACAGAATCAGCATGCATCTCAGGGACTTCAAGTATTTACAGTTTGTTAAATCCAAATGTGCAGTCAGCAGCAGAGTCTGTAATAAATCCTGCTATCTATGAAAAAGGAATAATAAGAATCTGCGCTACTGATAATCCTGGAACAGGAACAGATGTGAACCGTTATGCAGGAACAGGTGTGACGGGGAAAGTAATATCAGGAATAACTGGGGGAGCTGTGAATATACCAGCACCAGAAGAAACTCCTACTCCAACCCCAGAACAGACGCCAACTGAAACACCAATAGAAACTCCAACAGAAGAACCGACAGAAGAGGAAATAATAAAAGGGTTAATAGAAAATCCAGGTGTAAGAGAAGGACCTAGATGGGTTGCTGTTGGTTATTGTGACAATGAGAAAATAAAATGCTGGCTTGATACAGAGAGCGTGAAAAATGTAATCAAAACAACAACAGTTGAAGGGGAAGCATTGGATGAAATCACAAATAATTATTTGGAAGTTTTAAAGAATGAAGGGGGTTATCTGAGCAATGAGCAGTTTTCTTCTGCTATTCAGGAAATAGAAAAAGAAAAAGATAATTCTAAAAAAATAAAGTTAATTAATAATATATTTGAAAAAGTATTCTGGAGCGGGGAAAAAGTGCGATTGCTGTATCTTAGGGGAAATGCATATGCAGAAATTTTCAAGGTTCTCTGGAGCAAACTTCCTAAGTCAGAAACAAGCATTGGAGGGATAACTCAAATTCCATTAACCTCTGGAGAAGGAGGATTAAGCATATGGCAGGCAGCAAAGAATTTAGTTGATAATAAATGGGATGAAACAAGAAATCCTGTAACATGTAAAGGAAATTCTGACTTTGACTGTATTTATGATTATGTATGTGCAAGATTTACTCTTCATGCGATGATTAATGCCCAGGTTAAAGATTTCTTAAATTCTGATGGCAAATCATGTTCTTTAGGTGTATGTACAATTGCTAATGGAAAAATGACTTTTAATTCTAATTCACATACCAGTTGGGAGAGCATAGACTATACAATCAAAAACTTATTTACTATAAGCAAGAATTGGGCTGAAATAACAGACTTTAATAGTTTTCAAAAAGGGGATTTGATAATTTTGGGATATGGTAATGAAAAGACCCAGCATATTACAATATTTGACAGTTATTCAGAAGACAAGAAAACTGTAAATGTTTTTGGAGATCCCGGAATTGTGCGCAGTGGGATGTGGATAAATCCTTCACAAGTAGAACATTATCCCGTAAAATCTATGCCAAGCTTACCTAAAAGAGGAGAATGGTACATATATAGGGTATTTAGATATCTTGGGGAAGGAGGAGCAACTATAACAACAGGAGAAAAACCTGCAGAAGAGGGAACAGGAATAATCCCAAGCGGAACAACACAAGAAGAAACGATGGGGTATAAAATTTTCAGAGCAGCTTCAGATGCTGCTTATAAATCCAAGGACCCAGCTGTAAAGTTTGTAGTTACATCAATAAATAATGCAGGGGTAAAAGGAATAGATTCTCAAATTGCAAGTGTCCAGGGACTTTCTTCTGCACTCAATAAAAATGAACATTTCGTTGAAGTAAACCTTAATAATATCGGTAATCTCAAATTAGGTGATGTAGTTCTGCTCGGTATGGAATGCAAAAGAGATTATTCTGTTGGGATATTTCATTCAACATCAAATCAAGTTTATTTCTTTTCAAATGTAGACTTTTCAAATTCAAAGGGGGTAGAACTTGAGAGTATACCCAGAGAATCTCCTTTAGAAATGCATCACACAATAAGTTTTGATTTGGCAGATAATCTGTATATTTACAAAGCATACAGATATACCGAAGGATTTAGCGAAGCAGAAAGAAACAGTATTAAAGCAGGAATAAGAACTCCATGGACATTGGACAGCGCTCTTGCTGAGATATCAACCCGCAAAGGAAATTACAATGATAATAAAATCTTTTTTGATCAGCTTGTATTTGACGGGCTTTTAACAGAACAGGAATGCAATGAAATAGGAAGAACTAATATCTTTGGGGTGTTCCAAAAAGATATCTCCTGGTTACATAAAATTTTACTTGGAAAAAAACTCTCTTCAGGATAAAAATAGAACAACTTGAAATTCTAAACCTTTTTTTAATGCGGAGTATAGGATTCGAACCTATGTAGGCACTAAGCCATCAGCTTTCTCCGAGGCCCGCTCGCGTTATTGATAGAACAAATTAGTCCTTCGCGAACCTCCTCGCCTAAGGCTGACCCGTTTGACCACTCCGGCAACTCCGCCTAAAATAATTATTAAACATTAATATAAAAAGGTTTAGAATTACCTATTTCGGACTTACTTCTTTTTCCTTTATCTTGTCTTCAAGATTAAGCTTCTCAATCAATTCCTTGTACCTGTTTCTGATTGTTACTTCTGTTATTCCTGCAATATCTGCAACTTCTCTCTGAGTTTTTTTCTCGTCGTTTATCAGTGCTGCGACATAAAGCGCAGCGGCAGCAATTCCTGCAGGACCTCTTCCTGAAGTTAATTCAACTTTCTCTGCATTTTTCAGGACATTAAGCGCATCATTCTGTGTCTTAGGAGAAAGTTTTAACACTGAAGAAAATCTTGAAATATAATCCTTAGGCGAACTTTGCTTAACCTTGATTTGGAGTTTTCTGATTATAAATCTGTAAGTTCTTCCTATCTCTTTTCTTTCTACATCAGATGCAGTTGCCATCTCATCAAGGGTTCTCGGAATGTTATAGCTTCTGCATGCTGCATATAAACAAGCAGCAATTACAGACTCCATGCTTCTTCCTCTTACCAGCCCTCTTTGCAGAACATAATTATAAATTCTTGATGCTTCATCTCTTACAACATTAGGCAGATTAAGATAAGAAGCTATAACCCTCAGTTCTGCCATAGCCAGCCTTAAATTTCTTTCAATAGAAGTTGAAACTCTTTCCTGCCATTTTTTTAATCTTAAAAATTTTCTTGTCTGTCCTGGTTCAAGTTTATAGATATCAGAAATTTCTCCAACGTTTGTTGTAAGTCCTTTATCAAACTTTTGCATGCTTATAGGGGCTCCGCCTCTTCCTTTTTTCTCATCTTTATCAAACTTGCCCTGCATATCTATGCCACTGTCAGCCATTTTTTCTTCAATTACAAGACCGCAATCATTGCATATTATTTCCCCAAGATGAGAATCATAAGTAAGGTTTATGCTTCCACATTCAGGGCATTTTTTTACAAAACTCATTTTATCAGATTTCCGCGTAACATTTATAAAGCTTTTGCTTATATAAAGTTTTTCTTTTTTATAGTTATGCAAAAATGGTAAAAATTAACAAAAAATTACTGATTTTTTACAAGAATTCCGTTAATTATGCCTTCCTGCGTAGGGCGGTTTGTTATTTTCACTTTTCCCGCTTCTGTTTCAACTATTGTCCCTTTTGTCAGGATGTTCTGCCTTGCAAGGAACCTGTTTGAAGGGGTTTCAATAACATTCTTTATTTCAATCTTTTTTGTTTTTCCTTTATCCTGAAGATTGACAAATTTAGCTCTAAGCAAAAATATTTTTCGGTTTCCGCCCTTTACCCTCTTTATTTTTCTTTTTTCTTCCCCTAATTTTATTATTCTTCCTTGCCCGGCTTGCTCATGCATTTTCTTTTTTCTATGACGGATATATCTTCCTCCGGATATTTTTTTCCCTATGTCCATTAAAATAGTTGAAAAAATTAATTTAAATATCTTTGTATTAATCTTCTACGAAATATTTATAAATGAAGTATAATGTTTTACTTTATGGTTAACGGTATTGAAAGGCCTTTGGATTTACTGAACAACTCAAAAGGAAAAGAAGTTTTGGTTTATCTGAAGGGAGACAAACAATTTGTAGGGACTCTATTAGCTTTTGATATCCATATAAATTTAGTATTGGATAACATAAAAGAAATGCAAAATGGAGAAGTAAAGAGAAGTCTTGGTCTGACTTTCTTGAGAGGAGATACAATAATCTGCATTTCTCCTGCATCAACTGCATTGAAGAAGTAATTTCCCTTTAAATTTGGGTCATGCCTGATATTTTCTAAATTTTTTTAAGAATTGATAAGTTATATAAATGTTTTTTGCTTATTCTTATAATGATTAAAATAATTTTTTTAGGGACTTCGGATGCAATTCCAAGCGCAGAAAGAAACCATACTTCCATATTATTAAATTATAAGAATGAAAATATTCTTGTGGATTGCGGAGAAGGAACGCAGAGGCAATTCAGAAAAGCAAAGCTAAATCTTTGCAAGATAACTAGGATTCTTATTACTCACTGGCACGGGGACCATGTTCTTGGCATTCCCGGGCTTTTGCAGACTTTGAGTTTCAGTGGGTATAACAAGCCTCTTTTTATCTATGGACCAAAAGGAACAAAAGAGTTCATGAGTAATATGCTAAAAACTTTTTTATTTCAGGAAAAAATAAAATTAAGCATAAATGAAGTAGAAGGCAAATTTCTTGAAACAGGGGATTTTTATATTGAAGCAGAAAAAATGAGGCATGGTATTCCGTGCAATGCTTATACTTTTGTCAGAAAAAGCGCAGTAAGAATAGACAAAGATAAGCTCAAGAAAACAAAACTTCAGGGACCAATCCTTAAAAAAATAAAAGAAGGAAAGGACGTAATTTATGAAGGCAAAAAGTATCTTGCTAAAAATCTGACTTATGGAGAAAAAGAAAAGAAAATTTCATTTGTCTTTGATACATCATTTAATGAGGGGATTATTCCTTTTGTCAGGAATTCTGATTTATTAATCTGTGAATCCACCTTTGGCGAGGAACTTGAAGACAAGGCAGACAGATACAAGCACCTTACAGCAAAACAAACTGCATTGATAGCTAAAAAATCAAAATCCAAAAAGCTCGTACTTACGCATATAAGCCAGAGATATAATAAAAACCCGAATAAAATCCTAAATGTCGCAAAGAAAATTTTCAAAAATTCTGTTTTGGCTAAAGATTTAGATGTGATTGAAGTTTAATCATAGAAAGGTTTTAAATAGATTTTTTTCTTAATTCATAACATAGCCCGGGTAGCTCAGCCTGGATAGAGCGACTGCCTTCTAAGCAGTAGGTCGCAGGTTCAAATCCTGTCTCGGGCGTTTAATAAAATGAAATGTCCTCGGCTAAAAACCTGCGGATTCATTTTATAAATAAAATGAAAAAGAGTGCTGAAAATCTGAGTTTTCCTTTAAAAGAGAAAAGCGTAGCAATGCTTGCCCCAAGTTTTGTTGTTGATTTTTCTTACCCCAATATAATTTCACAGCTTAAGGGTCTGGGTTTTGACAAAGTTGTTGAGCTTACTTTTGGAGCCAAAATGATAAACAGAGAATATCATAAAATACTTGAACATTCAAAAGAACTTGTTATCTCAAGCGTCTGCCCTGGGATTGTTGAAACAATAAAATCAAAATATCCTCAATATAGAAAGAATCTTATTCCAATAGACAGCCCCATGATAGCGATGGCAAAAATCTGCAGGAAAATTTATCCTAAGCATAAGGTTATTTTTATCTCTCCCTGCAATTTCAAGAAGATAGAAGCAGAAAATTCTGATTATGTTGATTATACTATTGATTACAAGGAACTCAAAAATCTTTTAAAGAAACATAAAAAAAAGAAGAATAATTCAGAAACTTTTGATAAATTTTATAATGATTATACAAAAATTTATCCTCTTGCAGGAGGATTATACAAAACAGCCCATCTGAAGAATATCCTAAAAGATGATGAAGCAATGGTTATTGACGGGATAGACAGGGTGATGGAATTTCTTGACAATCCTGACCCTAAAATAAAGTTTCTAGATGTTAATTTCTGCAAAGGGGGGTGCATTGGGGGACCGTGCATAAACTCAAAACTTCCATTAATACTAAAGAAAAAGAAAGTCCTTCATTATTTAAAATTGGCAGAAAAGGAAAAAATTCCCGAAGAAAGCAAGGGAATCATAAAAGAAGCAAAGGGCATTTCTTTTAAGTCTGATTATTTAAATAAATAATTTTATATATTCTCCTAATTTAAATTT
>MFWP01000005.1:78245-80667 GCA_001786415.1 Candidatus Pacearchaeota archaeon RBG_19FT_COMBO_34_9 | reverse complement strand
CTGGCTTTTGACACATAAAATCTTTTCAAAAATACTAATAGCAAAAAGAGGTAAAAAAAGAGGAGAAATTGAATATACAGATTTCAGTGAAAAGTACCACAATAAAGAATAAAAATAGTTTCTGGCTTTTATTTTTATGAAGTGGCTGATGATTTTATTTCTGGCAGTTTTTCTTATTGCTGGTGTTTATGCATCATGCAATGAAACTCAAATTGATATTAATACTGCAAGTGCAGAAGATTTGGATAAAATAATATGGGTTGGACCTTCTACTGCAAATAATATAATCTCTTACAGAAAGACAAATATATTTGATTCTCTTGATGAATTAATAAATGTCAGCGGTATCGGAGAAAAAAAATTAGCTGATATAAAAGAACAGGAGCTTGCCTGTGTGGGAAAAGAGCAGGAGCCTGAAGAAACTTCTGAAGAGTGGGTTGAAGGAAATGAGACAGAAGAGGACAGCAATGAAACAGAACAGGAAGGTGAAGAAGAAAGCAATCCTGAAGAAGATTACACCCCAATAAACACAGAAAAGAGAGAAAATCTGGCATTAAAAATAATAGAGCTTACCCCTAATTCAAAAAGTATAAAAAGCGAGGATAATAAGGAAATTTTGAGAAGGAATCTGGCCTTTGCAGGAATTATAACCTTTTGCGTTGTATTCGGAGGGGCTTTATTCCTGCTAAATATAAGGAAAAGAAAAAATGAACTTAACTGAAACAAAAAAGCTCAATGCAGTAATGATACTGGAAGTTTTAGGAAGACCACCTGAACATCTTGTTGAGACGTTGGAAAACCTGGCAAAACAGATGGGAGAAGAAAAAGGCGTGAAAATTATGAATAAAAAAATAAATTCCCCTGTTTTAATGAAAGAGCAAAAGGATTTTTATACAAGTTTTGCGGAAATTGAGGTTGAAACAGAGGACTTGCTTTATCTTGCAGTATTAATGTTCAAATACATGCCTGCGCATATTGAGATTCTTTCCCCGCAAAATATTTTCCTTGCAAATACTGACTGGAATGATATCCTGAATGAACTGACAAGAAGACTGCATGGATATGAGGAAATAACAAGAATTTTGCAGACAGAAAGAATAATTCTTGAAAATAAATTAAAAACAATTATGGGAACTGAAGAAGATAAAAAAGAGAAAATTAAAGAAAAAAAGGAAGAAGATGGCAAACAGGAAGTTAGCCACTCGAACAAAGTAAACTCTATTCGAAAGAAAAAATGATAATTGATATAACTACACATCACACAACATATGTGCAGCAGGCAGGGCTTGTTCATGAACCTGTTAACAGGGGGCTTGAAGCAGGAAAGATAACTCTGTCAACTGAAGAAGAAAGAATATTAAGAAACCTGAAAAGAGAAAGGGAAAGGGTTCAGCCAGTATACAACGGAAAAATAATAAATTATAATGAAAGAAGGAATAATTCAAGAGAGAAAAGAGAAAAACCCACAGCGCTTTATAATGAATGGGGAAAAGTGAAAGAATTTTCTGAAAATGCAGAAGAAGTAGACATTACTACTTAATCTCTTTTTTCCCTTTTGATATCTTCAGCAAATCTACTGGTTTTTTTGCTTTTTTGTATTTTGCAAAATAAAACCACAGCAAACCTCCGACAATTATAACAATTATAATCACTGCAATTATTTTTCCTGTGGAGCTCTTTTCTACAGGGCTGACTGCTCCAAAACAGCACCACCCGTCTTTTACATTTTCATATCTGCTGTCGCATTTTTCTGTTTCAGTATTAAATAATGTCCCGTTTAATTCTGCGCAGTTTGCAGTCCCCCCTGTTTCAGTTGAAGGAGTGTAATTAGCAATAAATTCCAGAGAGATAAATAATTCAGCAGTATCATTCCCTGTTTCAGCCTTGAGAATTCCCTCCATATTTTTTTCAAGAGATGAAAAGAGTGATAATTCAACTGAAAAATTGGAATTATTTCCTAAAGTTTCAATTTTTCCTGAAGAAATATTTACAAAAGGCTTAAGGGAATCTGACAAGGAAAGAGATATATTTCTCAATTCCTTATCCCCTGCATTGTAAAGAAAAATTGTTTTTGGGGTTTTTGTGTTTGTCCTGACAGAAAGAATTAATTCTGACGGCTCAAATTTGAAGGTCTCTTCGGGTTTTTCTTCAATAACAGAAAAGATATATACCGGAACTTCATAGCCAAAAGAAGTTGTTATATTTGACTGCTCAGTGCAGCTCCCGAATATTAAAAAACAGCTTGTATTTGTTGTTATTTCTTCTGTAGTATAAGAGTATAGTTTAACTGTCTGAAATGTCGGCTCTCCTGCCCCAAGTTCAAAATTTATTTTTTTTATTTCACCTGATTTTAATGATACTGAAAATTCTTTGGTTTTTGCAGGAGAAATGAAAATATCTCTTTTTCCTGTTTCTGTTTTCA
>MFWP01000005.1:77949-78233 GCA_001786415.1 Candidatus Pacearchaeota archaeon RBG_19FT_COMBO_34_9 | reverse complement strand
TTTGTTTATCCTGAAGGTTCTGGATTTCAAGGAAGAAATTATTTTGGGAAATAATAAATCCTGGCTTGACTGAAAAATCTGCTGTTTTGTTTGTTATTGAAAAATTTTTGGTTATTTTCTCGTCAGTTACTTCAGCACCTTTCATATACCTGACATTTTCTATTGATATTGAATAATCAGCAGGTATTTTCCCCACAGTAAGGGCATAAATGTAATAATCGCCCCCTATTTTTCCTATACCATATTCCATAGGTGCCCTGACATGCCCTCTGTAAAAGAAAATA
>MFWP01000005.1:68307-77837 GCA_001786415.1 Candidatus Pacearchaeota archaeon RBG_19FT_COMBO_34_9 | reverse complement strand
TTTTCATAATCAGTTAAAAGAAAGCGAGTTAATAAAGTTTATTTCCCAATCTCTTTTAATCTTTTAAGAACTTCGTCAAATTCTGTTTTCTTTGCAGGTTGTTTTACAGGAGCCGCCCTTGCAGGAGGTGCCTGAGGTCTCTGAGCCTGCTGGGGAATTATTCTTCTTGAAACTAATCCAGAAGGAACTCTCACAGAGGAAGTTGGAGGGAACCTAGGACCTGGACCAGCAGGAGTTAGCTTGCCTTTGCCTTTCCTAAATTTAGATTTGAACCATGTTTTAAATCTGATGAAAAGTTCTCTCAATTGCTTTCTGAATATTATTCCCAAAACTGCCAGGATTATCAAGATTATCAGAAGAACAATAATCCATACTCCGCTTGATTTTTTAGCAACACAGCAGACATCAGGAGAAGGGCATGAATATGCAATTTCTTTTTCTCTGCTGGTACAGGATGTCTTGCAGAATCCTGCCTGTTGTTCACATTCTGAAATCGCAACTTCTGGAATTTCACAAGTTCCGACACAGCATATAGATGTATCTGAAGCTTCTACTGTTGAAACACTGCATTCTTCATCTCCTGCGCAAATTTTTCCTCCCTGCTCAGAACAGCTAGCAAGAGTTTTCTTCTTGCTACAGCAAATACTTGCACCAAAACAATCTGTGTAAGAACTTAATATTTCTCCCCCTATATCTGAACAGCTCATCTGTGACATGCAGTAACCTCCTGACTCTTCGCAACCTTCATCTACCTCAACTCCGGAAATTGCTCTTGGCCAGATAGAATATAAAATAAATGCAGTATCTCTTGTATTTCCTGAATTCCAGCATCCGTCTGTTCCCTGCACTCCGCCAAGCCAGTTTATTGCTGTTGTTTTTTCTGTTATTGTCTCTGCCTGAAAAGGAAGCAATGCTACAGCAGTATCATAAAATTTGTCATCTGATACTTTCCATGAACCTTCAGGCAGTTGTTTAAGCAATAACTCATTACGGAAATTGCTTGTCAAGGAATATAAGAAAGATTCTGGGAGATATTGCCTATTTTCAGGCTCATCCATCATAGTAATAATATAGGGCAGATATGAAGAAACATCATATCCTCTGTAATCAAGAACAATTGAAGCCCATAAGCTTCCTTCATAATCGCATAAAGATGATGTTGCAAAACAAAAAGAACTTACTGTCTCTGCTGTTGTTCCTCCTGCTGATGCGGTATGCGTGTCTCCTGAAACATAAATTACATCAGATGTTGTTTTTTTGTACAATAAAGTTGTTAAAAAAGATTTATCGCAGGAAACTTTAAATTCCTGCCCGTAACAAGATTGAGAAACTCTAAACCAATAATTATTGTATACTGTCAGGCAACTTCCTGCATTTCCGCTAAGGGTTTTGTCATCATTAACAGTTATGGTAACCGGAGTTGCACTTCCGTAAGTTATTGTACAAGAAGTTATATTATTGCTCTCAATCTGCAAAAGCCAGTCCATTCCTGAAGGAGTTGTATTGTGAGAAATAAGCCAGTCCTCTGCCTGCTTGGTATCTGTTCCTGATTTGGACAAAGCCAAAATTGCCTGAGCTGTTGCTTTTATTGTGCATCCTGATTTTGGCCAGCATTGATTTGATGAAGAATCAGCTGAAAGTTCTGATTTGCATTCTCCTATTGCAAGAAGAGAAAATGTTTTTTCTTCTGTTGACAAAGACGAGCATTTGTCCTTTACTTTTCCTTCAAGACAGGAATAACCTCTGGTGCTCATATCACCAGTAGTCTCATTTTGTGCTGAAATAAATATTAGAGAAAAGGTTAGCAAGAATAAAAATACAATCAACACCTTTTTTTTCATGATTAATATAATTAATTGTTGTTTTTAAAATTATCTTTATTTTTTGGATGTTTGTATTTATTTGCCTGGAAATTCTTTTTAACAACATAATTCACAGGATTCTTTATCAATTTGCAGAGATTGTCAGGAAAACAAACTCCGATGCCCTTGTAAAATTCCGCGCAGTTTGGAGGCATTATTGGTTTTTTTCTTAAAGCCCAGGAAATCTGCGACTTGATATAGCCGCTTTTCAGGGGAATTTCATTTTTTTCATTCCAGGAATAAATGGTTTTTTCCATCATGTCTTTTTCAACCCCTATTGAACGCAAGAAATTTATCAATGCAAATAATGCCCTTTTCTTTCCATCCTTAATGCCGGGCAGGATTTTCTGAATGCATGGAGGAAAATTTTTTTCTGATTTGTCAGTTATCTGAATCGGCTTGAATTCAAAGTTTTTTTTGATTTCTTCCTTTGGAGAATTTTCCTTGTCCCAGTCAAGCGCCTGCATTAATAATTCTGATGCTTCATTTTCCCTGGAATTCGGAGTAAAATTTTTTATTTTTTCTGCAGATAATTTCATAGGGTCTGCATCCTTCATGTCAAAATTCTCAAGTTCATCCTTGTCGATGACAATGCTCGCAAGAGTTGTTTTTTCATGAAGACTATAAGGCATCCTGAACAGATGGCGCGGGGAAACAAGAATTAAATCAGGCATAACTTCTTTTGGTGCCTGAAAATCTTTTATGTATTTATTGGGAGTTGTAAGTTTTGTAATTTCCTCTATTAATTTTGGTTTTGTCTTCTCCATAATATATTTTGTTATAATCCTTGGCCATTCAGGAAACATGTCTTTTGTCTGAATACTATTCACCTCTTTAGGAAAAGCTTTCCAGGGAACTATTATGTGAAATCCCTTGCTTCCTGAAAATTTAATGCCCACATTTTTTACCCCGCTGAATTTTAAAAAACCAATTATAATTTTTGCATAAATCCTGCTATAGTCAATATATTTGCTGTCAATATCTAAAAGCAAATCCCAGCCTGTTCTCAGCTTGTCCAGTTCTTTTTCGTTCATATTTGTTGAGAGATTTAACGGGTTGCTCCAGATTTCTTCTGAACAATGAAAAGAAGTAGCTCCTTTTTTTACAAGCCCGAAAATATCTGATTCGTACTGAAGAGAGTCAGGCCGTTTTCCGAATCCTTCAAAATACCTCGGGCAGATTTCCCTGTCAGCAGAAAAATCAAAAATTGCCTTTTGCACTTCAGGGCGCGAGTAATAAACATGAGTTATTTTTCTTATCCTCTGCTCTCGCTCGTCTTTGACGGGCGAATGGCTAACTTCCTGTTTGCCACCCTTTACAGTCGGCGGATTTTCCATCAAAGAGAAAAATATGGAAAGTTTAAATAAATAACCTATACTCAAAGATAGTAATGCTTAAAAGAGAAATAATATTTTCATAAATATGCTTGTAAAGTTAGAAGACCCAAGTTTATTTTCAAAAGCAATAGAGGTCCTGTCAGAGCTAGTGACAGAAGCAAGAATCAAGGTTAATGAATTCGGGATGAGCATAGCAGCAATTGACCCTGCAAATGTTGCAATGGTTATGCTAAAAATTCCGAAAAGCGCTTTTTCCCAATTTGAAGCTGAAAATGAAATTCTTGGTATTAATCTGGACAGCCTGAAAAGAATCCTGAGAAGATGCGGCAGCAGAACTCCTTTAATCCTGGAAAGAAAAGAAAATTTTCTGAATATACAAATCATGGACAGAATAAAAAGAAATTTCAGCCTTAATTTAATTGAAGTGGAAAGGCAGGAAAAAGAAATGCCAACTTTGGATTATAGTTCGAGAATTGAAATATCCTCATCTGATTTAGTCTCTGCAATTGAAGACTGCATAATTGTCTCTGATGCCTGTTCATTTATAATAAGCCAGGGAGGATTTATAGTTGAAGCAAAAGGATTGAATTCTGCGAGAAGTGAATTTTCCGGAGACGAGGCAAAAATAGAGGCAGAAGAATGCAAATCAAAATACAGCCTTGAATATCTTATAAAATTCATGAAGGGGGCAAAACTTTGCGAAAAAACAATTTTGCAGTTTGCAAATGACCATCCGCTGAAAATGGATATCAAAACAGAACACATAGAACTTAATTTTCTTTTAGCACCGAGGGTGGAGACCGAAGATTGATGCGGAAGTAAGGACAGTGTTAAGCAAGTGTTAGTCTGAACAAAGAATTAGCACTATAGAGATAAAAAATTAATTCTAACAAAATTTATAAGTAAGTAAATATTAAATAATATTATGAAGAGGTGGAATCGCAGAGCCCAAGTCACAATTTTTATTATAGTTGCAGTAGTTATAGTCTCGGTAATCATAACATTTTTTATTTTCAGAGGAGGAATACTTCCGCAAATCGGAGAGAAACCAGAAGAAAATCCTGCACCATTCTTAGAATCTTGCATTGAAGACAGCGTAAAAGAAGCTATAAAAATAATTTCTATTCAGGGCGGATATATAGAGCCCCCTATTTCTAAAAGATTCAAGTTTGAAGGTGAAAATGTTTTTAATAATATTTCTTATTTGTGTTACACACCAAATTATTATCTTCCATGCGTGAATCAGGAACCCTTGTTAATCCAGCATTTGAAAGATGAGATAAAAGATTATATTGCTGAAGATGTCAGCGGCTGTTTTGATAAACTGACAGCAAGCCTGAATAAAAGAGGATATGCTGTTGATGCCAGGTATAACGGATTTGACGTCGAATTGACAGAAAGAAAGATTATGATGGAAATTAATGCAGAAATTGTGCTTACAAAAACAGGAGAAACTTCAACCCAGGAAAATTTTCAGATTGTTATCCCAAGCAGCCTTTATGACATGGCTGTTGTTAGCCAGGAGATTACAAGCCAGGAAGCAAGATTTTGTTATTTTGAATATGTAGGATATATGAACCTTTATCCAAAATGGGATATAGACAAATTCAGAACAAGCGATTCAGTAATAATTTATACTGTCAAGGATATAAATACTCAGGAAAAATTCAGATTTGCTGTAAGGGGGTGCGTAATTCCTCCTGGATTTTAACAGAATGAAAAATAAAATAAAAAACAGAGGGGAGAAAGCAATCATTCTGCTGATTGCGATATTTCAGATTATATTATTAATAGGGATGTCTCCTGCAGACAGCTACAGGATTTATCAGACTGATTCTTTAATCAAAGACCTGAAGATAATAGAAGGAGAAGACAAGATAGGAGAGATAATTGATTTAGGAATAAATTTATTGATTGGATTTTTGTCAATAAAACAGATAGGAACTGTTTCTGCGACAGAAGCAGATATGTGGTGCTGTCCTGAAATGAAAAATGGAGCCAAATGCGCAGACATTCTTTCAACAGATACAGAAAGCTGTAAAGTCGGTGTGATTGAAACAAGCTGTGATATCACTGCCGAATGCAGAAAAGGATGCTGTTTTGATACTGAAGAGGGTTTATGCTCTACCAATTCCCCAAAAAAAGAATGTGAATCAAAAGGAGGAGAATGGAGCGACGATAAAAGCTGTTCATTAACCAAATGCAGAAAAGGATGCTGTGTTCTCGGAAGCAATGTCAGGTTTACCACAGAAAGAAATTGTGAGAAGATTTCTGCAGAGAGCGGATTTAACAAAGATTTCAGGCAAATCTGGAATGAACTTGACTGTATTGCACTTTCTGCAAGCCAGTCTGAAGGAGCATGTCTGCTTAAAGGAGGAATTTGCAAATTCGGAACAGAAACAGAATGCCTTTCAAAAAAAGGAACATTTTACAAAGATTATTTATGCTCTAATATGAATTTAGGAACAAGATGCACAAGACAGGCTTCTATTAGATGTGCTAGCGGAAAAGATGAAATTTACTGGTTTGATTCATGCGGAAACAGGGAAAATATTTATTCTTCTGACAGAGATGCTAGCTGGAATAATGGAATAGTTCTGAAAAAAAGCGAAAGTTGCAATGATGGTTCTGGAAGTATTGAATCAGCAAGCTGTGGAAATTGCGGACGTCCGACAAGCAAATGTTTTGAAGTTTCTCCTGCCAGAAATCATGTTCAGGATGGAAATTTTATCTGCAGAGATTTAGGGTGTGAAAATGCTCCTGATAATGTAGGAACAAAAGACAGATATAATGGAGAAAAATGGTGTCTTTATGATAGTTATATCGGAAACGGAAAAGACACTGTCGGAAGCGAGCATTGGCTGGCATATTGCCATGACGGAGAAGTTGAAATAGACAGATGCGAGGAATACAGGGGCTCTCTTTGCGAGCAACAAATAATAGAAGAAGGAGGAAAGTCTTTCTCAATGGCTTCATGCACTATAAATCATGCAAGCTTATGCATGACATATAATCCCTTGCAGGAGAAGGAAGACGGGCAGATAGTAAATAATGAAGGGAACATAAAAAATTGCGAGGATGATAAAAACTGCATGATTAAACATGTTGAACTTAGCAGTTATTTCAAATTTGACACTTGTGTTCCAAGATATCCAAAAGGGGCTAACCTGAAAGACGGCATGGATGATAATATATGTGGAATTGCAGATACATCATGCACAGTATTTTATGAAAAGAATTTTTTTGGAGCTTGGGTTTGCAAGGAAAATTGCGCCTGTGAAACAGCTGAATTTGCAACACAAATGAATGATTTATGTGTTTCACTTGGAGATTGCGGGAGTTATATTAATTATAAAGGGCAAGGAAGCGAAAATGTTGAAATTAAAGGAAAAAAAGGGAATAAATTAGATTCTAACGGAGAACCAACAGATGCATCAAGTGACGGAATGGGAGAGGCTTCTGGCTCTTCCTGTTTAAGCCACAGTTCCTGGATGTATGGGCCGCTTGGCATAGGTTTGACTCGTGAAGAAAAATGCACAAAAGCAACTTATACATGGACAGGTTATCAATCTTATAAAAATCCTGTAGACGGACAGTATGTAGAACCCCAGGATATTGATGAATTTTTGGCACAGTTTGGAGGAAGCGGGGGAGATTTTGACCCTGCAGATGCAGGAGAAATACTTACATGGGCAGGAGCTATTACAGGGGCTGCAGGAGGTCTATTTTATGCTGCAATGCAGATTTTCCCAACTACTTTTTTCGTACCTGGCGCAGTAGGAGCAGCAGCTTTTACTGTAGTCGGCCAGTTTGCTACAGTTGCATTTGCTGCTCTTGTTGGAATAGCTGCAGCAAGTTTTCTTGCACAGGCACTTGGATTATCAGGACCTGCAGCAGTAACATTGATAATAGCAGGAGGAGTTGCAGGATTTTCTATAGGATTACTTACCATCGCAGGAACTCAATCCTGGAATGTTATTGGATGGGTTGGATTGGCTGTTGCAGCAGTAATAATTCTCTGGATATTAATAACAGGATGGGGGGCAACAGAAACAAGAATAGTTGAGTTTAAATGCATGCCATGGGAGGCGCCCACATTCAGCAGTGAAAGCGAATCAAAAACAGCTTGTGCAAAGTGCAATGAAGATTCTTCAAGACCTTGCACAAAATATAGATGCAATTCTTTAGGACAAACATGCAAGATATTAAATGAAGATGAAGAAAATCCCCGCTGTGAAAGCATTAAATATGAAAATAATCCTCCTATAATCAGCCCTGTAACAGTCCTCACAGAAGGACATGAATTCCAAAATAAGCAAGTTAAAAGCGTTGAAATAAAATCAACAAGAGAAGATGGATGCATTCAGGAATTTGAAGATATCAGATTTATATTAAAAACAGATGAATCAGCGCAATGCAAATACAGTTTTGAAAAACCAGCCAGTTCTTCTTATGATGAGATGGATGGTAATTATCCTGCTGAACAAAATGCTTTCTCAACAAATCATTCTTTTAATTTCAAGGCACCAAGCGTTGACAGCCTAAAGAATATTACAGAAGAAGAAAAAAATAATATAATTGAGCAATACGGTGACATGACTATGTATGTCAAATGCAAGGATTACTGGAGAAATTTTAATATTGATGAATATCTTGTGAGATTCTGCGTTCATTCTGGTCCTGATGAAACTGCAGTCAGTCATGGACTGACATCTACAAGACCAAGAAACAACGCTGTACTTAAATATGGAACTACTGAATCTGATTTAAAGATGTGGACAAATGAACCTGCAGAATGCAGATATGATATTACCATGGGCAAAGCCTATGAAAGCATGGAAAATTCAATGGATTGCAGAATGGCAATATCTGATGAAGAAATTTTCGGCTGGCCATGTTCAACGACACTAACTAATTTAGTCAGCGGAAAGAATGAATTTTATATCAAATGCAGAGATGGTTCAGGAAATATTAATCAGGAAGATTTTGTTTACACCTTAACTGTTTCAGCAAGCGAATTAAAAATCGATTCTATTTTACCTAGAGGAAAAATATCCACAGGAATTGAGCCGATTTCTGTTAACATGCAGGTTGAAACATCAGGAGGAGCAAATAACGGAATATCAACATGCTCATGGGGAGTTTTGGAGAACGGAGACAGATGGATATTCTTTGAAACTTTTTCAAGAGTTCACAAGCAGACACTTACTCCAAGATTCGGAGGAACACATATTAATTATATTGAATGCGAGGACGATGCAGGAAACAGGGCAAGCGCCATAGGACAATTTATAATAGATGTTGATGCTTCTCCTCCAAAAGTTGTAAGGGCTTATCATGATGCTGACAAGCTTAAGATAATCACCGACGAGCAGGCAAAATGCTATTATGACTTTAACGGATGCAATTTTAATATTGAAAATGCAACTGCAATGACAACCGGCTTTTCAAAAATTCATACAATCAAATGGAATCCAGGACTTACTTATCATATTAAATGCAAAGACACACGCGATACTGTAAATGCAGATTGTGCAATAAAAATTATTCCTGGTTCATAATTAAAATAAATTTATAAATAAAGATATCGTAAAGGAAATATGAAAAAAGAAAAGAGGGGACAGGTTACAATATTTATAATAATTGCAATAATTATAGTTGCAATTGCTCTTTTGATTTACAGTTTTTATCCTGAAATTAAAGCAAGTCTGGGGCTTGAGGCACAAACTCCGAGCGGATTTATTCAGTCATGTCTTGAAGAACAAATTAAAACTGACGTGGAAAAATTATCTGCTCAGGGAGGAAGCCTGGCTCCTGAACATTATATCATGTATAACAACGAGAAAATAGAATATTTATGCTACATAAATGAATATTACAAAACCTGCATAGTGCAGCAGCCGATGCTGAAAGAACATATTGAATCTGAAATCAAAAATGAAATCAGGGGAGAAGTTACTGCATGTTTTAATTCCCTGAAGGAGAATTATGAAAAAAGAGGATATGACGTAAATATGAAAGAAGGAGGAACCACTGTTGAATTGCTTCCAAAAAGAATTGCTTCAACATTCAATTATTCCCTAACTTTGGCAAAAGGGGGAGATACAGCACAATATAATTCATTTAGTGTAGTCCTGAACAATAATCTTTATGAATTAATCAGTATAGCTAATAGCATATTAAACTGGGAGGTTAGTTACGGTGATGCAGAAACTACTACTTATATGAATTACTACCACGATTTAAAAGTTGAAAAGAGAAAGCAGTCAGACGGAACAAAAATTTATATTTTAACAGACAGAAATACTGAAAATAAATTTCAGTTCGCTTC
>MFWP01000005.1:63314-68296 GCA_001786415.1 Candidatus Pacearchaeota archaeon RBG_19FT_COMBO_34_9 | reverse complement strand
ATTTTTATTTTCAATTTTAATTATTTTTTTAATTGGAATCATTTCTGCTCAAACTTCATATTGCTGTGAAAGACTGGAGGGTAATGGTCCGTGGTGCCAGAATGCTCCGCAGGAAGAATGTGATGCCAGTTACAGAGCAGCTCCAACTTCATGTGAAGCAACTTCATATTGCAAATTAGGAACATGCATTAATGCAAAAGAAGGAACCTGCCTTCCAAATACACCACAAAAAGTTTGTGAAGATGGGGGGGGGATATGGAATGAAGGAACAGTTAGTGAAATTCCCCAGTGTAAATTAGGATGCTGTTTAATCGGCGAGCAGGCAGCTTTTGTAACACAAACAAGATGCAAGAAATTATCCTCTGTATACGGATTAGAAGTTAATTACAGAACAGACATTCAGAGTGAAACACAGTGTATTTTAAGCGCAACTGCAGATGTAAAGGGTGCCTGTGTTTTTGAAAGAGAATTTGAAAGAAGCTGCAAGATGACGACGAGAAAAGAGTGCCAGAAAAGAAAAGCAATAACTCCTTCAGCAACATCACAAGACCAGGGAATTCTCCAGGGAATATTAGGGGGGGGAGGAGAACAGCAATCAATAACCTCTTCTGAAGCAGAATTTCATGAAGGTTATTTATGTTCTGCTGAATCCTTGAATACTATCTGCGGACCAAGAGGAGGAACAACATGTGTTGACGGAAGAGATGAAGTTTATTTTCTGGATACATGCGGAAATCTGGCAAATGTTTATGATTTTGGAAAAATTGATGATGCAACTTATTGGACTTATATTGCAGGAACAAACGGCGTTGTAGTTAATTGCGGTTCAGGAAATAATGCAAATTCTCCAACATGCGGAAATTGTGATTATTATTTAGGAAGCACATGCAGGAAAGGAAATGCCCAGTATGAAAATTTTATCTGCAAAAATTTAGCATGCACATATAAAGGACAAACTTATCAGCACGGAGAAACATGGTGCGCATCTCCAACAAATGATGCAGACACTAATTCTGTCGGAGGAAGACATTTTAGGCTTGTATGCTATAATAATGAAGTCAGTGTTGAACCATGTGCAGAATTCAGGCAGGAGGTTTGCGTTCAGTCAACAGTTAACACATTTAGAACAGCAGCATGCAGGGTAAACAAATGGCAGGACTGCTATTCTAATGATAATCAGCAGGATTGTGAGAATGGAGATAAAAGAGATTGCAAGTGGGTAAATGGAACCAGTATTTTAAAAGATGAGAATGGAGCTAGTCTGGCTTTTGATGCAGAGGGAAATGCAGTAGAGGCTGCTTGTGTTCCGTCATATGCTCCTGGATTTAATTTCTGGGAAGAAGATACTGAAGCTGTATCAATGTGCGGATTGGCAAACATGCAATGTAATGTCGTGTATGAAGCAGGAATTAAGGAAGGATTTTTTGGGGCATCAGGAGACAAAGGAAATGCATATGATTCAGATTGTATAGAAAAATGCAAAGCAGAGAATGCATTAGCAGGAACTGTGGGAATTATAGATATTTGTCTGGCAAAACCTGAATGCAAATCTAAATGCGTTGATTCAAAAGGAAAAATTCTTGAATCATGGAAAGATTCTATGAAGACTATGTGCATATCCCTCGGAGATTGTGGAAGCAAGAAAAATTATATTGGACAGAATGGATATTATGATTGGGAGAAAAGTTTTGTGAGGAGCAATGTAAGTGAATAATGATAATAAAAAATAAAAAAAATTCAGGAAAAGAACAAATTGCTTTATTTGAAATTTTTATATTAATAGCAAGTATTACTGCTTTTGCTTATTTTGTCGGCGCAGAATTTGGTGTTGTGAGTGCTGTTGGTCCAGAAGGAGATTGCACTTCTTATTATAGGGGGGATAAAGTTATATTTACTTATGGGGGGCGTGATTATACAGTAACTAGCAGCACTACAATAGAAGGTATAGGATGTGACCGGGGAAATGTAAACTGCAAATTCCACAAATATACAAAACAGGCAGATGGTTCCTGGAAAAGAGATGATGGCTCAATTGTCAGTGTTGAAACTGAAGGAGCAACAAGTTATCCAACATTTTTGAGTTTAGCTACAGCTGCAGCCACATGTTATGAAAAGAAAAATGCAGGAACAGACAGGGATAAACGTTGTGAAAATGCAGGAGGAATATGTAAACAAAATTGTGATTCAAAAGATATGATTATAGTGGGAGATATGGGTGCGCAGTGTAATTCTCCTGGTCTTTTTTGTTGTAAAAAATCAGGTTCTGAGCAACAATCATCAAGTCCTGACGGGGTAATTCCCCCAATAGCTCCTAATATTGATACAGGAAATAAACAACAAAATCAAACAGCAGGTAATGAAACAGCAGGAGGTTTTCTTGGGCTTGGAACAACTTTAGGGAGTATTGTTGAAGGATTTTTGTGGGGGGCAGCAGTTTATTCAGCTATGAGATTTCTTATTCTTCCATTTTTAGGAGCTGATGAATCACTTACTACTGCTGCATCAATGGCATTAGGTTTAGGAGTTTGGGCAGGGAAAACTACATATGAACTTTTAGGAGGGGCAAAAGGGGCATATGCATTAGAGAAAGGGATTGCAGTAGGAATAGGTGTTGCAGCAATTGTTTTTGCTTTAATGTATCACAAAGAAACTCGTGAAGTAATAACATTCACATGTTATCCATGGCAGGCTCCGACAGGAGGAAGCCATTGCGAGGATTGCAATAAACAGGGAATTCTTTCCTGCAGTGAATATCAATGCAGAAGCCTTGGGCAGGCATGTGAATTAATAAATAAAGGAACAGACAAGGAACAATGTGTATGGGTTAACAAGAATGATGTTGAATTTCCAACAATACAACCATGGAAAGAAGTTTTGCTTAAAGATTATCAATATACTCCCGATAATGCAATTTCTCCACCCGACAGAGGTGTAAATATAGAATATATTCCATCAACAAGCAAATGTGTAAAAGCATTTACTCCTTTATCATTCGGAGTAACTTTAAATGAAGCTGCAAAGTGCAAAATAGATACTACAAGAAAAAAGAAATTTGATGATATGGGTTTCTTTATGAGCGGAGGATTGTCTTTGTATAATCATTCATATACCTTAAGCCTGCCTGGCTTGGCTGCATTGACTGCAGAGAATATAACAATAAATAACAATGGGGAATATGAATTAGCCGTAAAATGCCAGGATGCAAATGGAAATTCAAACACTGCTGATTTTGTCTTCAGATTCTGTGTTGAAAAAGGTCCTGACACAACACCTCCATTAATAGTAACAACCAGCATACCAAGCGGAAATCCTATTGCATACAATCAGACATCTGTTCCATTGCAGGTTTATGTCAATGAACCAGCAAATTGTAAGTGGAGCCATACAGACCAGGCTTATGAGAATATGGAAAATAGCATGTCATGTTCATCAAATATCTTTGAGATGAATGCTCAGATGCTTTATACCTGCACAACGACATTAACAGGAATAAAAAACAGAGAAGAAAATAAATTTTATTTTAGATGCAAAGATAATGCTGAAAATACAAACAAGGAATCTTACAAATTTAGCCTGATTGGAACCCAGCCATTAGTAATTGACTGGGCAAAGCCAAAAGATGTAACTATAAAAGATTCCACAGAAAGCATTAAGGTAACTTTAGAAGCGCAAACTTCTGCAGGATATAAAGAAGGAAAAGCAGTCTGCTATTACGGCGATACAGGAGAAACAAAAGATTATATTTCATTCTTTAACACAAACTCGCACCTGCATTCACAGGATTTGTGGCTTATTGAAGGAAACTATACTTATTACATAAAATGCATTGACCTGGGAGGAAATTCAGACATTGAAACAATAAGCTTCAGTGTTGAATCTGATGCAAGTTCCCCAATAGTTGCAAGAGCTTATCATGAAGAAACATACCTTAAATTAGTAACAACCGAGCCTGCAAGATGTGTATATGATACCAAGTATACAAATTATCCCTGTGATTATTTATTTGCAGACGGAATAGGAATGACAGCAATAGATGATATAAACCATTATACTGAATGGAATACACAGATAACTCTTTATATAAAATGTGAAGATACTTTCGGAAACCAGCCTGCTCCTGACCAGTGCAGTATAATTGTAAGGCCATACAGCGGGTATTAGTAATCTTCCTTTAAGGTTTTCAAGATAAATTTATAAGTTATATTTGGTATTTCTATTTATGAAAGAAACATTGAATACAAAAAAGATAATAAAAAAGATTAGAGAAAATAAAAAAAGAATTAAAAAGTTAGGTGTAAAAAAAATAGGGCTTTTTGGGTCTTTCACAAAAAATAAGCAAAGAAAAAAGAGCGATATTGACATTTTAGTCAGTTTTAACAAAATTGATTTTGATAATTATATGAATTTACTTTTTTTTCTTGAGAAAAAATTTGGAAGAAAAATAGATTTAGTTATAGAGTCTGATTTAAAACCAGAACTAAATTATGTAAAAAAAGAGGCGAGGTATGTTAAATTATAATTTATACATAAATGATATCTTAAGAGCAATAAAGAATATAGAAGATAGTATCAATGAAAAATCCTTTGAGAAGTTTAGCTCAGATAAAACGCTTGTGGATGCAACTGCTATGAGGCTTCAAATAATTGGAGAATCTTTAAAAAAGATACCATCAAAATTTAAGAGAAATAAAGAAATAGATTGGAAAGCATTACAAAACCTTAGAAATATTATAAGCCATGCTTATTTTAAGATAAATGAGAAATTACTTTTTGATATAACAAAAAATAAAATTCCAGTATTAAAAGAAGAGATTAAAAATATCTCAAAGGAATTATGAAAAATAAAAAGGGGCATAATTCTGGTATGATTCATCCTTTACTTCCGCGAAATCGCTCGGCTCGCAATCCCGCTCGTTTATCACTGCCCTTAATTCCGCGAAGTCGCTCGGGGCAGATACAATTATCATTCGGGATGATTTTTT
>MFWP01000005.1:58390-63303 GCA_001786415.1 Candidatus Pacearchaeota archaeon RBG_19FT_COMBO_34_9 | reverse complement strand
ATAATTATTTTTCTTGGATTTGGATTTTATGCAATAAAAAAAATTGTTGATTTGCAAAAAACAGTGCAGATTGAAAAATTTCTGCAGGATTTCCAGGAAGACATAAACAAGATGTGGAAAAGTCCTCAGGGAAGCAGTGTAAAAAGTTATTCCCTCCCCACGAAAATCCGTTCAGTCTGCTTCGAGGATGATGAATTTCAGAATCTTGCATTTACGTCAGAGGAAATAATTAGAGGAGATAAAATTGAAAATATAAATATTGAAAAAATTACAGCAGATGAAGATCCTTTCTGCATACCAAATATTAAGGGAAAAATCAGCCTGACAATTGTAAAAGATTACGGGGAAACTCTTGTCAGAATTACAAAATAAAATGCAGGGTAAAAAAGCAGCTCTTGAGATATCTTTTGGATGGCTTTTTGCGATTATCGCAGGAGTAATCATAATATTCGGAGCGATTTATCTCAGCACTAAGATAATCCGCACAGAACAGGAAACTATCAGTGTGGAAACAGGAAAAGAGATAGGGATTTTGCTTAATCCCCTAGAAACAAGCTTTGAATCAGCACAGACAACATCAATAACAATCCCTGCCGAGACAAGAATAAATAACGGATGTGAACTTGTCGGAAATTTTGGGGAGCAATTAATCAGGCTTGACCAAAAGAGCTTTGATAAATGGATAGAAACAAATATCAATATAAGATTTTCAAATAAATATATTTTTTCCAATGCACAGATTGAAGGAAAGAAATTTTTTATTTTCTCCAAGCCGTTTGAATTTCCTTTCAAAATCGCTGATTTAATGTACATAACTTCTTCAAAAGATACATACTGCTTTATCAGTGCTCCTGATGAAATTGAAGACGAGATTTCCGATTTAAGCCAGCAGAATCTTCTGACAGAAAACTGCTCGGAAAGCGACATAAAAGTATGTTTCGAATCAAATGACTGCGACATTAATGTTAATTATGACATGAAATATGTTGAAAAAGACAATGATGAAATGTATTTTGAAGGAGACAGTCTGATGTATGCTGCTATTTTTGCAGATTCAGAGACTTATGAATGCCAGCTAAAAAGACTTATGTTAAGGCTTAAAGAAATATCAAGATTATACCAGGAAAAAGAAATATTCATGGGAGAAGAATTATGCGGCAGCAATCTTGGCTGGGATTTAAATGAATTAAGCGAACTTGCAGGCAGTCTGGAAAACTCTGAACAACTGGAGATTATTGCAATGACAGCAGATACTGTCAGTGAAAAAAATGATGCAAGGAGGTGCATGCTATGGTAAGAGCAATAACAAAAAAGGCTCAACTTAAAATCCAGCAGATGACATTTATGCTGGTAGCTGTTACATTCTTATTTATACTGGTTGGAGTGTTTTTTTTGTCTATAAAATTATTTAATCTCAGGAAAACAGCAACTATACTTGAAGAAGAAAATGCCATGCTCCTTGTTTCAAAACTTGCAAATTCCCCTGAATTTTCATGCGGGAATTCATTCGGCTCTAAAAGCAATTGTGTGGATTTTGATAAATTAATGGTTCTGAGAGAAAGAATGAGTGAATATTCGGAATTCTGGGGGGTTGCCAAAATAGAAGTCAGGAAAGTCTATCCCGATGAAGGGAATATTTTATGCAATGAAGAAACTTATCCTGACTGCGGGATTATCAGAATACTGGATAGAAAGGTAAATGCAGGGCCTGCTACCTCTAATTTCGTTTCATTATGCAGAAAAGAAGTAGGGGAAAAAATGATATATGATAAATGCGAACTTGCAAGATTGTTAGTCAGTTCAGAGGTAAAAGGATGATAAAAAACAAAAAAACTCGCGATTCCGCTCGTAAGAACCAAAGGTTCCTAATACCTCCAATTAATTTACTTCCGCGAAATCGCTCTACTCCCGATTCCGCTCGTTTATCACTGCCCTTACTTCCGCGAAATCGCTCGGCACAAGAAGAAATGGTTGGTTTTGTGGTAATTGTAGTGATAGTTTCTATAGCATTGTTAATCCTGCTTGGCTTTCTGTTAAGAAGTTCTGGTAAAAGCGCTGTGGAAAGTTTTGAAATTGAAAATTTTATACAATCAGTTATGCAGTATACAACTGACTGCGAGGATTATACAGAATTTTTGTCAGTGCAGAGCTTAATAACAGCCTGTGATGAGGGAGGAACATGCCTTAACGGGAAAGACAGCTGTGAGGTCCTTAATGAGACTATAACCGGTTTAATAGAAAAAGGATGGAATGTTAATGAACAAAGCGCTGTAAGAGGATATAAATTTAATATAATGATAGAAGAAGATGAAGGATTTCTTCCGCTTTTATCTCTTCAAAAGGGAAATGAAACAAGAAACTACAAAGGAGCTTTTCAGGATTTTGCCAAAAAAGGCATAGATTATGAAGTTTCTCTCAATATATATTACGATTAAATCTTTATATGAACAGTCACTGTATCTGTCAGTATTCTTGGGCGGTGCCTTGTCCTGTTTTTTACTTTTTCCTCTGTTAATTCTATAAAACCAAATCTTTCCAGAAGTTTCACATCCTGATAAACTGATTTAAAGCTTCTATTAAGCTTCTTGGATAAGTCATATAATGAAGAGGGTTTTTCATTTTTTATAACGCTTAAGATTCTTATCTTTTCATTTCTCAATAACTGCCTTAATGCAGAGATCCCTGAAAAATCAAAATCTTCTTTATCTGAAGTTTTCTTGAATAATGACAAAGCTCCCTTAGATTCTTTTATTATTATCTCTCTTGTAGTCATTTTGTATATATTCTATTTTTACCATATAAACTAAAAACACCTATTTTAATTATATGTCTTTTATGCACATATATTAATAAATATTTCTATATCAGTCCATTAGATATGTAATCATAATAAAGTGATACCATTACCTTTATAAAAAAACTTCTTATTTAGGGTATATTTTAAGTGAAAAAGGAAAAAAGTGCAACAACCTTTTTAAAGGAAAACAGGTTTTTTGATATAACACTCGTAAAGAGTGTTCTAATAGGGGTATTAGTCATGTTCATCTCAGCAGGGTGGGTTACCCTATCTCACTAGGTTGGGAGAGAGGTTGTCTTTGACAACATAATCGTAGGGGAAGAGTAAAAATTCCTCTATAAGAGAGTTGAAAGGAGGTTAAAAAAAGATGAGATTAAATTTCAAAAAGATATCAGCAATCGCGGCTAGTACATTAATGGTTGGTTTATCTATGGGCGTTGCTGCTGCTGCAAATTATCCACAACCATTCGTGGTTTCTGGTGCTGCAGATGTAGCAGTTGTTTATGGTACAGGTTCTGGTGTTTCTTCTCTTGACTTAGTTCAGGCAGGAAATATTCAGAGTAACTTGCAATCATTCATGACTGGAGGAAGCGGAACTACTGCAACAGGAGAAGCTTTCTGGGAAGTTGGAACAAGTTCAGATGATTTTGAATTAACAGAACATATTGGAAATGTTACTACTTACATTGATAGTGGAGACCTTAGTCTTTTAGCTAATGGAAAAATATCTAATGAAAAAGGTGATGCTGAGTATAAACAATACCTATATTTTGATGAAACAGCGTCTGCATCTGTATTATTTACA
This sequence comes from Candidatus Pacearchaeota archaeon RBG_19FT_COMBO_34_9, assembly GCA_001786415.1. Taxonomy (GTDB): domain Archaea; phylum Nanobdellota; class Nanobdellia; order Pacearchaeales; family GW2011-AR1; genus RBG-13-33-26. Next base: position 59,701 of record MFWP01000005.1, on the reverse strand, counting down.
GAAGATGATGATGACAATCAAGGATTGTTCTTCAAAATTAATAGCGGACACCAAATAGCAAGATATGTTATGGATTTTAGCACAAATTTAAAATCTGATATAGTTAGCGGAGAATATGAAGATATTGAAGATAAAGATATAACTTTCTTGGGAAAGACATATACTATTGTTGATGCAACCAATGGTTCAGCAGGTGCAGAATTAATTCTTATGAGCGGTGCTTTAGGCGGAACTGTTACATCAGGAGAATCATTAACTGTAGACGGTTATACAGTAGGAGTTCAAGTTATAAGCTCTACTGAAGCAAGATTCACTGTTACTACAGCTAGTGGTACAGAAACAACATCCAAAATGAATAAAGGAGAAATGGAAAGACTTTCTGACGACAATTATCTGGCTGTTACTGACATTGATTATCAGGGCTATGCCGGAGGAGTAGAACAAGCTACATTCTATATTGGAGCAGATAAAATAGAATGGAAGAATGGCACTGATATGACTGTAAATGGTGAAACAATAAATGAGGCTGGTGTTATAATAACATCAACTGAATCAAGTGCAGATATTTCTATTAGTGAAATAGAAATTAACATGACTGCAGAAGATGACTTATATGTTCCTGTTAATGGAAAATTAAGTGAAGCTACTGATTTAGATGAACCAGAAGTATTGGTAAGCCAGAATTGGGATATTGAATTTAAGGGATTAGAAGCAACTGATTATGAAAACATCAGTTTAAAAGCTACTACTGACAACAGATATACTCTTAAATACAAGAACTATGCTGGAGTTGAAGTAACATTACCTTTGCTTTATACAAATGCCACAGGAGTATTTGGCGGAAAAGATGCAAATGAATTGTTTATCTTAAATCCCACTGGGAAACGAAATGTTACTAAGAAAGACTATTTCCTATTGCATACAGCTGACCCTCAATCTTCTACAAGTAATGCAAAGACACTTTTAGTTCAATACATGGGTTCTGATAAAGTATCAACTACTACAGCAGATTATGTAAACTTTAAGGTGGATGGAGAAGATAAGAAAGTAGAAACAACAGATACTGGTACATTTGTATTAAATGTGGCTGGATCCAAATTCAACTTTGCAAATGCTTCAACAGGTGCAAATGATGACTTTGATATCTACTTAACAGATACTTATTACGCTGATGGTGCTGGATTAGGTAATTGTACATCTATATATATACGAACCTATTACAATACGCTTATCAACATAACAGATAACAATATGACCCTTAATGAAGTAGAGGGAGAATTAGCTGCTGGAGATGCTGATTGGCTAATAAAT
>MFWP01000005.1:42048-58299 GCA_001786415.1 Candidatus Pacearchaeota archaeon RBG_19FT_COMBO_34_9 | reverse complement strand
TCATGGCTGACAGACAATGATGAAAGCACTATAAGAAGATATATAACTGCATATGGAGCTCAAATTGTAAATACAAATCCTTCTGATTCTCCAGATGATATAGAGGTTGCAATACCAACCAGTGTTGTAAAACCATTAGTATATGTTTCTGATAAATCAGGAGTTAGTGTTTCAGGCACTACAGGAGGAACAACACAACTCGGAGATGTTCTTGTAAAAGACTCAGAAGTTAGCTCTGTAAGTTCTAAGAACTTAATTGTAGTTGGCGGAAGCTGTATTAATTCAGCTGCTGCTAAATTAGTAGGAACACCTGCATGTAGTTCTGATTTCACAACTAAGACAGGCATTGGTTCAGGACAATTCCTGATTCAAAGTTTCGGCGATGCTTACACAACTGGTAAGGTTGCCTTGCTTGTTGCTGGTTATGAAGCTTCAGATACTGTAAATGCGGCTACTTACTTGAGAACACAAACTGTTGATACAACAGCAGGAAAGAAGTACAAAGGAACTTCTTCAACAAGTGCTGAACTTGTAGTAGAGTAAACCATTAAATTTTTTATTTTTTTCTTTTTCTTTTATTTTTCATAACTTATTGGTAAATATGCAAATTATCTAAAAGAAAAAGTTTACTTTCGCCTGACATTTATTTTTTTAAGAACCTCCTCGCAATCTCGCTCGCATAACACGAACCTGACTTCCGCGAAATCGCTCACCTCCTGCAACCCAACAGGAAGTTGAGTTCGAAATTAGCCAGAAATATCATAAACTTTTTATACCAAATTTTTCTTAATATTTAAAGAAAAAATGAGAAAAATAATTTCAAAGGAAGAGGAAGATAAAAAAAAGAAAAGAAACCAGTTAATTGTCGGAGGAGGATTAATACTAATCATGTTCCTAAGCATTCTTGGATATTCAACGATGAAGGATAAAAAAGAAAATAATGAAAAAATTATTTATAACGGAATAGAATTCATAAAAGAATCAGGTTTGTGGAATGCAAAGATAGGAGATTTCCAGTTTTCTTTCAGATATAATCCTAATGAAGCAGAAAATATTGATTCTGCCTTAAATCAATTAGACAATTACAGAAACAAACCGCTGTATATTTATTCTGAAGATACAGATTCAGAAATAGAAATTTACAGGAACTTGTTTTATTATAACAGGATAGCTGAAAGAGTCCAGAATGCATGCCTGGAGGAAGACAGGGAGAAATGCGAAGAAAGCTCGCCTATAAAAACCTGTGAAGATAATTTTATAATAATAAGAGAAAGCGAGAACACAGAGATAAAACAACAGGATAATTGTGTTTTTATAGAAGGAAAAAAAGAAGATTTAATAAAACTTAGTGATGGTTTTTTATTTAAGATAACCGGAGTGCAATAAAATTTATAAATAAAGGGAGAAGTCTAAAGAAATGACTGAACAGAAAATTCAGCACAACCCAAAGGTTGTAAACAACCTAAAGGTCGCAAGCAAATACAAAACAGGAAATTTTGCATAATGAAAAGGGGAAGAAAAAAAGAGAAAAAAGAAATAAAAAAGGAAGAAATCTCGGAAATTTTTAAAATTGAAAATGGGAGAGCCGGGGAAACGGCAAGTTTGTCTGGAAAACAACCTAAAGAAAGAATAATAAAAACCCATAAAATAATTGAAGAAAAAGAAAAAGCACCTTCAAGGGAACAGATAAAAAAAGAAAGTAAAATCTTCAGAAATATAATAATCCTGATGATTGGATTTGTTCTGCTTTTTTTTATTGTTTATGCCTCTATTTATTTCACAGACCATTTTAAGGTTGGGGGAGTAAAATTTGAAGTTATAAAAATTGGGGAATTAATCTTGTATAAAACATCTGTTTCAGGAATTATAAATGAAAGCGGGGCATTTGTTATGGGGAAGTATGACTACGGACAAAAGGCAGATTATAATTTTTATTTCAGAAAAGACCCCCGGAAATTACAGAATATACCTTTGGGTGAAAGAATTCCGCAAATAAGAAAAGAGAATGTTATAGATATTAAACAGGATTTCAATTGCGGAGGGGATGGAGTAATAGCAATTGCAAATTTATTAAAATTGTATGAAGTCGCTGGTGCAAATATAATAAAAGATGAGAATGCCAGCTGTGATAGTTTAGGCAGATATGGGTGGATAAGTATCCTTGAAGGAAATGAAACAAAAATAGAAAGATTTGGACCTGCATGTTTAGAATTATATGTAAGCAATTGTGAAATTCTTGATGTTACTGAAAAATTTATGCTTGAAACTTTAATGGAAATTCATAAAAGATTAGGAATATAAAATGATGGATTTAAGGTTAATTTATGCCATTATTCTTTCTATACTTCCAATAAGTGAATTGAGGGGAGCATTCATTTTTTTAAGCGCACAGGGAATGCTAAAAATTTCAAATTCTCCAATATTTTTTCTGATTATTCTCACAAATATCTGTGCAGTTTTTATTGCATTTTTCTTTTTGGACCACATTCATTTAGTTTTTATGAAAAACAGATTTTACAGAAAAATATTTGAATCTTATATAAGCAGATTCCAGAAAAAGACAGACAAATTTGAGAAAAGATATTCTGCAATCGGTTTTTTGGCTTTAACTTTATTTGTGGCTATTCCTCTTCCTGTAACCGGTGCATGGAGCGGATGTCTGCTTTCATGGCTTCTGGACCTGGACAGAAAGAAGAGCATAATTAGCATAATTGCAGGAGTTATCATTGCAGGAATGTTAATGCTTCTTGGAATGCTTGGCTTTCTTAGTCTTTTTTCCTGAATTTTTAAGCAGGAATTTTATATCAGAATAGAACGGGATTTCCTTTATCCTGAATAATTTTACGCCAAGAAACCAGATTCCAACAACAAAGACAGAACTTCCTATATACCAGAATAATTTATGGGTGATGTCAAAAAAGGAAACTCCATAAACCAGCAAAATAGACAAAAAGAAAATCCTTAATACATTAATGATAAAAAAAGAAAGAAAAGAGAAAAGAAGAATGCCAAGTCTTTTTCCTAATTTTATCCCGGGTATTGAAAGATTAAGAATTAAAAGAAGATAATATGCAGAACCAGCCACGCACGGCCCGATTATTTCAATAAGGATATTCCTGACAAAGATAACATCATAAAGCATGGAAGTTTCAAAGAAGAGCTTCAAAGAAAAGAAAACAGAATAAACTGTAGATGAAGAAAAGAGAAAATAAAAAACTTTAAAACTGAAAAAACCCATTGCAACAAGCACAGAATATCTGATGACAATGTCAAGGAATGATTTCACATCTTTTTTCATTTAAAAACAAGTAGGAATATATTTAAATAATTTAACATTTGAAGAATAATGAGCATGAAGAAAAATAAAGGGGTTATTATCTGGATATTGCTGATAATCTCAGTTTTAATAAGCCTGTATTTTGACAGTTTCCTGATTAAAGGAATTTCTTTTTTGAGAAATGATATCCTTTATTACTTTTTCTTTTTTATAACACTTGTAAGCTCTGAGATAATAATCTTTTTTGTGCTGACAGCCCTGTTTTTATGGAGAGAAAATAAAAGAAGATGGATTTTTCCGCTATGGATGTGCCTTGCAGTTTCTGCAGTGATAAGCTTTATATTGAAGATAACAATCCGGAGACTAAGGCCTTTTCAGTTAGGGGTTGTTTCATTAGTTTCAGGCATGAGCGAAGCAAGCCATGCTGTATGGAATTTTTCTTTTCCCTCTTCCCATGCCATGTTTGCATTCTGCGCGATTCCTATTTTGTCTGAACAATTTCCCAAATTAAAAAAATTCTGGATAATTTTTGCTGTGCTTATCGCCTTTTCAAGAGTTTATTTCGGGCTGCATTTTGCAAGCGATGTTATTGCAGGAGGATTAATAGGATATCTTATAGGACTAATTATTGTAAAAGCAGAAAAAGAAAATAAGTTCGGACAGAGAATTTATAACCGGATTTTTAATAAGTAATTAATTATTTATATCAAGATAAGAACTCTTTTTCCTTATTCTTTCTTTTTTGCAACTTTCATAGCTACAATTATAATTACCAATACTAAAAGAACATTCAATGCTCCAATTCCCCATAAATACCAGTTATCTCCGCCTATTCCTGCAAAGAATCCTGTTAAGCTAGGAAATGCAGATGATTTATCTATTGTTACTGAAACTGGCTGAGAAAGGAATTTGTTTCCTTCAACCAATTCTATATTGAATTTTTTATCTCCTGAAACATCTTTGTTAACCTTTAATGTTATCAAAACTTCCTGAGATTCTCCTGCACCAAGTGTAACTGAATTTTTGTCAAGAGTTGCTGATGAAGCCCAGTCAGCATAATTGCTTGCAGATACAGTGAATGTTTTTGATTCAGAGCCTGTGTTAATTATAACTGCCTTAACAATTAATTCTCCCCCTGCCTTAGCATCTGATTGCAAGCTTGCAGTAATTGAAGCTGAAGGAACTGTTGAGCAACTTCCTGATTCAATTATCAAAGGAGCCAAGAATTCTGCCTTATCTTTTTCATCATTTTTATAAATATCATCGTCTTCATCAAACACCATTAAAGTTAAATCATATTTCTTTTCTTCTGCATTGTCCGGAAGAGTTATTGTTACATCAAGTTTTTCATTATCAAGAGAATCTATGTCTCCAATTTCCACTTTTTTGTTTATTCCAAGTTCTTTACTGTAAATCATAATATAAACATCTTCCTGGTCCTCTTCGCCAATGTTCCATACATCTGCAGTAATCTGAACTTCACCACCGCAAGAAGCTGATTCTGATACTTCAATATTGTCAAGAACAACAAAATCATCATCTATTCTTATTTCTATATCTTCTTTTAATTCTGAATCTCCTGTAGTATCACCTTTTTTATCTCCTTCATCAATTTCACCAACTGCTTTTACATAAAAAGTATAATCTGTGTTTCCTTTTTTTAAATTATCTGCATCAACCTTAAGAGTCATGGTTACATCCTGCTTTTTTCCTGATTTTAAATCAAACTTATTATTATTTATTTCCATATCATCTTCATCAAAGTCATCAAAGACGCATTTTCCTGCAGTTTTGTCCCATAAGCAAGCTTCAATCTGAATCTTTTTAATCTTCCAGTTCCCATCATTTTTAACAGTAAAAGTTATTTCAACTTCATCTAAAGGATACCAGTAATCCTCATCGTCTCCAAATCCCTTTAATGTGTCAAAATCTATGCTTGTAACAGATAATCCTCCATCATTATCTCCATCATAAAAAGGAGTTTGAGTGAATGTTAAAACACGTGTGTCTAATACAGTTTCACTAGCATTTTTTGCAGTTATTGTAACTGAATAAGGTTTTCCAAAGAAATTAAAACCAGTAGGAACTGTATAATCAATAGTCATTAAACCATCACCAGAAGCCTCTAGAGTAACATCTGAAGGTAAAATATCTGAACCATTTTTGAAGATTATTTCTTTATTAGTATAATCTTTTACAGAACTTGCAGAGATAGTAATAACTTCTGAGCCAGTCCCCCCTGCAACATTGATAGTGAAAGAATTATCTGTTTGAGTTAATTCTGTTGTGGTAGTAGAAATATCCAAAGCACTCACGCAACTAGCAAGAACTAAAACTGCCAAAACGCTTAATGCGAACAAACTGAATGTTTTTGCCTTCATTTTCTGTAATCATTCCGCAGTTAAGATGGTTTATAAAGTTTTTTATTTTGTAAAATATAGGTTGTTATTGAAGGTTTCAGGAAGATTTATATATTTTTACGGCTTATGAAAAGAATGGTGATGAAATCTACTGAAAATTCTATAGGTGCATGGGCTTTCCTTATGGGTGTTATCCTTGCAGTAGTAATTGGCTTATCAACTATTGTTATACCCCTTTCTACCCTGACAAAATACAGCAGTTTCATCTATCTGATACTTGTAGTATTAGGGGCAGTTATAGGATTCTCAATAAATGCCACAGGAAAAGATTCGCAGACTTTTTTGATAACAGGGGCTATAATTGTCCTTGTCAGCAAATTTGGAATGGAAAGCGTAATTAGTTCATTAATAGGAATCGGCGCAGGAGATACTGCCTCATCAATATTTGCCTCATTATTAGCCTTATTTGTGCCTGCAACAATTATAGTAGCGTTAAAGACTGTTTTTGGGCTTGCCAAGGTTTAGATCTCTTATATTAATAATAGGACTGTCAAAATCCAGCCTTGGACAGGCAGTATTAACCCAGGATTTTATATCAGGAAAGTTTTCAAACTGTCCTGCATCAATTTCATCTGCTATAAATAAATAGGAATTCTTATTTTTCAGTTTTGACTTTAATAAAATCGCTTTTTTCAGATTTTCCTGCCCTGATTTTGCTGAAACCAATATTCCAACTTTTTCTGCATTAAGAAATTTTACATAAGAAGCAAGTTTCCTCTTTTTAAGAGTACTAATCTCTTCATCTGAGATTTTTCTTACATTATTCTGTTCAAGAACATAAACAGGAAGATTGCTCTCAAGTGCCAGAGAAACAGCATGGAATCTTCCTGAAGAGACAAGAAGAATTGCCTTTGTCTCTTTAGTGAATTTTGGCTTTGAACACCCTAAAACTTGAATAAAAGAAGTTATTTTGTATTTTTTAGATAATATATCCCTTATTTTTTCTGCAATATCCTTATACTGAATAGAATAAGCAATTGCGATATTCTTAGGCAATTTTAGGGATTGTATCTTCTTAGCATTGACTTCTGACTTGATTTTTGCCGGAATAAATATAGTTTTCATAATTTTTAAAGAAAAATAGAGGTTTTAAAGTTTGGGATTAATCAGATAATTCGATTAAATCATTGCTAACATAAAAACCCCTGCCCTGAAAAAATCCATAACCACCACCATCTGTAAATGGTCCAAATATAAGTGAGTTCTCTTTTCCAACTTCAAAAACTCTGACTTCTAACAAACCATTTTTAATACAATCATTTGGCCAAAATCCTGGGATATCTCTGCCTTTTATATCTTTAAAACTAACACCTTTTTCATTAGAAAACATTCCTTCAGAAACTTCACATTTTAGATAGCTCTTTTTTATTTCCATTTAGAATTACTCAAACTTGTTGCTTTTTGCTTCAGGACCAGTTGGAGCTGAAACTTCCCTCTGAATCTGGGCAAAAGAAGGGGTAACAATCAGAAGATTTTCACCAAATCCAGCAATATTCCCTTCAAGAGCTTCTGTTGTCTTCTTTATTTTTGAAACAGCCCTCTTCAGTTCAATAGGGTCTTTTTGCTTCAGTACTTTTATATCAATTATGCCAATTGTGTATCCTTCTCTTAAAATGTTAAGAATAGGGTTAATATCTTCATATTTTTTCAGGGCAAAAAGCTTTACGATAACTTTACTGTCTTTTTCTTCCTTATCAAGGTCTATTTCAAGATAATCTTCCTCAGGAACCTCACCTTTTCCGGACAAAACTTTTTTTAATTTATCAAACATGTTAAATGGAGATATAATATATTTATAAAGATTTCGTAATTTTTTTTATATATTTTATTTTATTCACTTTTTTGCGGATTCTGTCAGTTCATCCCTGATTTTATCCAATTGCTCGCCCAGAAAATTTTCCTGTTTCTCGAATGATTTTGTTTTTAGCTCAAGAATCTTTTTTTTGTTCTGCAATTCTTCCTGTATCCTTGATTTTTCTGATTTAATCATCAATTGCCCGATTATTTTGAAGATTTCATCTCCTGATTTTTCTATCTCTTTCAGAGCTGAATCAGTTTCTGCAAGCTCTATCTGGAAAGCCTGTTTTTGAAGAATTGAATTCTGCAATTTCTGCTCTAAAATCTGCATTTCCTGTATTTTTTGTTCGTTCATTTTAGGATTATTCTGCCTTAATTTTTTTTATCTTGCTTCTTGGCTTATAGAAAATTTTGCTGCCGCAATAAGGGCAGACAAATCTTTTTTCCAGGTTATTGCTAAGAACTTTCTTCTCGCACTTGAAGCATTTGTAAGCAACCATTTTAATTTATTTATTTCCCTCCAAATAATATGTATCTGAAGCAAATTTTTTCCCGCATTTTCTGCAATGCCAGATTCCTTTTGATAATCTTTTAACACCAAATTTTTTGCAATAAGGGCATTTTTGCTTTTTTCTCTGCTTTTCTTCTATGCCTGCAGTTTTAATCCTTACAGAACGTCCATATCTTGCGCCGAATCTTCCTGTTGCTTTTGTTTTTTTTGATTTTGATGGCATTTTATTCCCTTTCTCCCAGGACAAATTTTCTGATTGCCCCTATAAAATAAGGATTATATTGTGGATGATTTTCAAAACATTCATATCCCCTAATTAATTCTTTTATTATGCTTGCTTTTTCATCTGTCATTTTTTCGTTCCTGTCACGATGAATTGTTATAACTTGCTCTAATGCAAACTTGTAAAATTCAATTCCTTTTACTGTTTCCAATTCTAATGTGTTTGTCATTTTGTGATTTTGTGTGGAGCTCGCGAAATGGGGATGCCCGGATTTGAACCGGGGTCGTCAGGTATTCAGGAAGGCTCCCGATATTGATGGGCAAGATTGCCCGCGAGACTTCCTTCACCCAAACCTGAAAGGCTACCAGGCTACCCCACATCCCCTTACTAAAAGAGGGGGCAGATAATTTATAAATTATTCTTATTATTTTTTAGCCAGGGCAGTTTTTTCAGCAGGCTTTGAAGCCGCTGTTGCTGCTGCAGGAGCTGTTGTTGCAGCTGCTTCTGTTGCTTTTGCCGCTTCTTCAGCTGCTTTAGCAGCCTGTTCCTGCTGGATTATCTTATCCTGTTCTTTCTTTATCTTTGAAAAATATTCCTCAAGTTCTTTTTTCTTTTCTGGAGGAGTTATTGTAATCATCTGGTTTATTTCCTTATCATACTTCCCTTCCTCAATCTCCTTTTCAATTTCTGCAGCAGGCTTGTTTTCTATTAATATACCAAGGCTGACACATGTTCCGGCTATAGTTTTTACTGCTGATTTAATATCTTTGCAAAGAAGATTCTGCATTTTTGTCTGAGCAAGCGAGATTATCTGCTCAATTGAAGCATTTGCCACTTTGACTTTTTTCTGTGTGCCTGAGCCTTTTTCAATTCCCAATTCTTTTTTTAATAATTCTGAAACAGGCGGCGAGAAAACCTTGACTTCAAATTCTTTTGTAGAAGCATCAATATTCAGCTCTACAGGAACCTTTAATCCATTAAATGATTTTGTTGCATCATTTACTTTCTGAATAACAGAATTTATCGGAATTCCCATTGGGCCAAGCTTCTGGCTAAGTGCAGGGCCCGGCTTCATGCTTCCACCATCAACTAAAAGTTTAACTTGCATTTTCTTCTCCTTCTTCTCTCCTTATAACTTTAACATTATCCAATTTAACTGTAACCGGCAATGGAACAACAGCTCCAAGCAGGCTTACCACAACTTCTTCTTTTTGTTTGTCAATTCTTAAAACTTTTGCTTTTTCTTTCTTGAACGGCTCTGCTATTAATTCAACAATATCCCCCTCTTTTATTGAGATTGTAGCAATAGACGGCTCTATCATATTTTTTATCTCGTCGTAATTTATTGTCTTTCCTATAATTCCTTTTACATAAGGCAAATCAAAAGCAGCTTCTTCTGCACTTTCTCTGTCTTCTGCTTCCAAAAGAACATAGCCTCTTAATCCGTGCGGGCGTAGAACTGAGAAAACATTAAGATTTTTTTTCTCTGCTCTGTCGGCAATCATGTCTACTACTCTTTCTTCCTTGTTTGTTGTTACTTTTATTATGAAAATCATTTTTGGCTCCGTCTAAGACTTAACATCTTAGAAAGATATAATTTATTTGAAAATGGGGTTTATAAATTTTATCCTGTGAATATCTTCATGATTATGGATATTGCAAAACCTATAAGCCCTATTATCAGGATGCCAATTGCAGAAACTTTGGCAACTTTCAAAAATTCATCACGACTTGGTTTTTTCAGAACCATCCAGACCCGCTTGCATTTTGCAACAAAAGATTTGATAGATGAAAGTATATTTTTCATAAACTAAATAGAGAAATGGGGTTTTTAAGATTTTTGAGAATTATTCAAAAAAGTCTATTCCTAATTCTTCCTCAATTTCCTTGTGCTTTATATCTTCAATTGAATCGCCATGTCCGAGAATCTGAGAACTTTTAACTCCTGTAACTATCAGCAGAACTCTTATTGATTTTTCCATGTCGTCGGAAATTTGCGCCCCCCAAATTAATTTAGCTTCAGAACTTAATTTATTTCCTACTGCTTCAATTATATTTTTGCATTCATCAAGGCTCATGCTCGGGCCTCCGACAATATTAACCAATGCTCCTGTTGCCCCTGAAATATCAACATCAAGAAGAGGATTTTGTATTGCTTTCTCAACTGATTCAACAGCTCTTTGACCGCTGTCTGATTCTCCCATACCTATCAGTGAAACACCGCCGTCAACCATTACTGCCTTGATATCAGCAAAATCAAGATTAACCAGCCCTGTTGTTGTCACCAATTCTGTTATTCCTTTGACAGCATTTGTCAAAATCTCATCGGCAATTTTGAATGCAGTATGCAGCGGCAACTCAGGAGCTAATTCAAGCAGTTTATCATTCGGGATAACAATAAGAGTGTCGACGATAGACTGCATTCTGTCCAATCCATCCATTGCATTTTCTATTCTTTTGTTTCCTTCTATTGTAAATGGCAGGGTAATAATACCAATAGTCAATGAACCCTGTTTTTTTGCCAATCCTGCAATAAAAGGCGCTGCGCCTGTTCCTGTTCCTCCGCCCATCCCGCACGTTATAAAAACCATATCTGAACCTGAAATTTTTTTCTTTATTTCTGATTCTGATTCTCTTGCTGCCTGTTCTCCTACTTTTGGATTGCTTCCTGCACCCAATCCCTGAGTCAATTCTTTTCCGATTAATATTTTCTGGTCTGCATTTGCATATAATAAATCCTGAGCATCAGTATTCACAGCAATTAATTCTCCGCCTTTAATTCCTATTTCTCTCATTCTGCTCAGAGAATTGCCTCCTGCGCCCCCAACACCTATAATTTTAATTTTAGTAGATTGTTTTTGTATAAGCTCTTCCAGTTCTCTGTCTATTTCTTTAACTTCTTCGGAAATGTTAGAGAAACTGGGCATACCATCTTTTTTGTAAATTTCAGCCATAATTAGAAAAGTCAATATGGATTTATAAGAATTATTGTTGTTCTTTTGATGGGTTTTCTATTTCTTTAATCTGGCTTTCAGACGGATTAGCTAAAGGCTCTGCCTTTTGTCTAATCTCCAATTCCAGATTGAAAATATCCTTGAATTTCTCACCAAACATTTTAACAAACTGAGAAAGATTTTTTTCAACTTCCATTATTATTTTATTATCCTTCACTGAAAAATTCATTTCTCTCCTGAACAGGAAATTGATAAATGATTTTAATTTTTCATTTAAATCTTCAACTTTCCTGATAACATTAATATCATACACGACAATCTTTCCTGAAAGAGGATTATTGAAGTCTGCCATAACTCTCCCCCCTGAAACAGTAAGTATTTTAGCGATCCTTCCGTCAAAGTTAAATACTGCTCCAGGGACAGGATTAAGATTCTGGCTTCTGAATATTTTAATGGGAATTGTCTGGACAAATTCAGCCATTCTTGGACCAAAAGCTTTTTCCGGAGGAAGTTCAATCTTGTACTTTCCTATGTCCTTGCCTGTCAAAAAATCATCAATTCCCTTCAGGAACATGCCTTCTCCAAGGGCAAATATTAATGGTTTTGGATTTATATCAGGATTTAATTTTTCCAAATCCTTTTTGATATTTGAATCAAAAACTTCCCCATCCTTGATTCTTCCTGTAAATTCAATTTCAATAAAATCTTTTTTCTGCAATGCCATTTTAATGCTTGATTGTAAATATTTATAAATCTATTTTTTTTGATTTAATAGTATGGTCTTAAAGATAATTAATGCAACAGAGGTAAAAGTCGGCACAAATATCATTATCGATGGAGAATCCTGCACTGTAAAAAAGATTGATGTCAGCAAAACCGGAAAGCACGGACATGCAAAATGCAGAGTTGAATGCGTGGGAATATTAAGCGATAACAAAAAAGTTTTTGTTGTTCCGGGGCATGAAAGGCTTGAAGTTCCGCTGGTTGATAAAAGAAAGGGGCAGGTATTATCCATTGAAGATAAAGTAAGCATAATGGACCTGGAAAGTTTTGAAACCCTTGAAGTTGCAGCTCCTGAAGAAGTCAAAGCAGAATTGGAGACTAATTCAAATGTTGAATACTGGGATGTTGAAGGGGCGAAAATAATCAAGCGAAAACTTTAATTTTTTCTAAGAAAAGCAGGATTTATATTCCAACCAAATAAACCCAACATTTAAAAATAAATTTTATCTTTCTTATATATGGCAAAGATATTAGAAGCAACAAACCGATTATTCAGGAATGTTTTTGTATGCAAGAGCTGTCATGCTAAAATAAAGGCAAATCCGGAAAAGATTTTGAAGGGGAAGGTTAAATGCAGAAAATGCAAAAAAAATTCATTCAGACCCCTAAGAAAGAAATAATTAAAAACAGGTAAAATAATGACTGAACAGAAATTCAGCACAAATATAAAACAGGAGTTTTACATAAAGAGATGAATTTTATAATATTTGATATCGCACTTCTGATAATCTTTGTAGCATGCATTTCTATTTTTCTTTTTATAAAACGAAAAAACCTGAAAAGAGAAGGTCTGCTGTTTCTGTACAAGACAAAGATAGGAGTAAAGATAATAGAAAGAATAGGAAAGAAATATACCAAACTCCTGAATGTTTTAAGTTATATCTCCATAATACTGGGATTCCTCCTGATGATTGGGGTTCTTTATTTTTTCGGAAAAATAATCTGGATTTACATTTTCCAGGCAGAAATTGTCAAATTAGTCAAAGTCCCGCCTATTATGCCCCTTATTCCTTATCTGCCGCAAATTTTCAAGTTAAATTTTCTTCCTGCATTCTATTTCATATATTGGATAGTTATAATCGCAATAATTGCAATAAGCCATGAATTCAGCCATGGAATTTTTGCAATCAATAAAGAAGTTAAGATAAAAAGCACAGGCTTTGGATTTTTTCCATTTTTCCTTCCTGTATTCCTTGCAGCATTTGTTGAACTGGATGAAAAGAAAATGGAAAAGAAAAAAATCCTGCCGCAGATGGCAGTCCTTTCTGCAGGGACATTTGCAAATACCCTGACAGCAATTTTTTTCTTTGGAATTTTACTATTGTTCTTTTCTCTTGCATTTACTCCTGCAGGGGTAATGTTTGACACTTATACTTATTCTGCTGTAAGCATAGCAGGCATATCTTTTGTAAATGGAATTGGAATAGAAAATGCGACATATGAGCAAATATCAGGTTTGATTAGCGAGGCAGGATTCAGCGAAATAGAAGCAGGAAATACAAAATATGTGATAACAAAGAGCAATTTTGAGGAGCAAAAAAACAACCAGGGATATCTTTTATTATACGATGATGCTCCTGCAGTAAGAGCAAATCTGAGCGATATAATTGTAAAAATCAACGGAGAGACTGTTAACAGCAGAGAAAAACTAGGAGAGGAAATCCTGAAATATTCTCCAGGAGACAAAGTTATAATCACAACACTTGAGGGAGATGCTTTCAGAGATTATGAAATCATTTTAGGGGAGAATCCTGAAAATGAAGATAAACCTTATATTGGAATTGGGTTCATAGACAGAAAAAGTTCCGGATTTCTGAATAAGATAGCAGGAGTATTAACCTCTTTCAAGAAATCTAATATTTATTACAAGCCAAATTTTGCAGTGAGTGAATTTATCTATAATTTGCTCTGGTGGCTGGTCTTGATAAGCTTCAGCGTTGCATTGGTAAATATGCTTCCTGTAGGAATTTTTGACGGCGGCAGATTCTTCTATTTGATAATGTTAGCAATAACCAAGAGCAAAGACAAGGCAAAAAAAATATTTTCAGCTGTTACCTACTTCTTCCTGTTTTTATTGCTGGTACTCCTTGTTTTCTGGGCGATTAATGTTTTTAAGTAAGCTTTAAAATCTCCCTGTAATTTTCTTTTTTATGATTCCTGAAAATGTAAAAGAAATTTTAAAGAAACAGCATTATGCAATTGTAGGAAAACATTCTGCTGTCCAGGTTTGCAGATGGACTAAAAAATCACTTAGAGATGAGGGGGTCTGCTACAAGGAAAAATTTTACGGAATAAAATCCCATTTGTGCTGCCAAATGTCTCCTGCAGTAATGTGGTGCCCGAACAGATGCCTGCATTGCTGGAGAGCAGTTGAAATGACAATTGACAATGAATTAAACGGAAAAATTGATTCTCCAAAAGAAATTATTGATGGATGCATTGAAGCGCAGAGAAGATTACTGCAGGGATTCAATATTGACAAAAATTCAAAGAAGAAACAACTTAGCAGGGCAAATCAGGAAAAATTTTCTGAGGCACAGGAGCCGATGCAGTTTGCAATTTCTCTTTCAGGAGAGCCCACGGTTTATGAAAAAATCGGGGAACTGATTGAAGAACTCAGAAAAAGAGGAAAAACAAGCTTTCTTGTTACTAACGGGCTTTATCCTGAAAAACTTGAAGAACTGGAAAAGAAAAAGCAATTGCCTACCCAATTATACATTTCAGTTAATACTTCTAATGAAGAGTTATACAAGAAATTCCACAGAAGTTCAAAAAAAGATGCATGGGAACGACTGAACAAGAGCCTTGAGATTATGACAAGATTAAGAAACAAGACAAGGACTATTTTCAGGATGAACCTGATTTTAGATATGAACATGCTTCCTGAACATGCAGAAGAATATGCTGAATTAATTAAGAAAACAAATCCTATGTTTGTTGAGATAAAAGGAGTTATGTCTGTAGGATTTGCAAGGCAAAGAATTCCCTACAATAAAATGCCATACCATAAAGATATCATTGAATTTTCAAAAAAAATGCTTAATTTCCTGCCTGAATATAAAATACTTGATGAGAAAAAAGAAAGCAGAGTTGTTCTTTTAGGAAAAGATAAAGCAGATATGAAAATTAAGAAAGGGGAAATTTAATCAGAATTTTCTTTATAAAACTTCAGAGGACCGTAAAGAAAATAATCAAATGAATTATTTATCTGGTCAATAGTAAATGGGGTTTGAATAGATTTTGATACTGCAATCTTAAAATGCACGGATAATTTATTTCTATTAATGATATTATTATACCGCAAAATTGCTTCTTCTCTTTTTCCAAGCAAATCATAACATCTTCCAATTGATAGATTTAGGGCAGTATCTTTTGCAGGGCTGAATGAGTGGTTTTTTTCAAGATAGCTAAACTGCTGAAGGGCAGTTGCTATTTCCTTTTTTGATCCTTCTTTTCCGTTCCTCAAATGAATAAGAGCTTCAATATAAAGGTATCCGGGGTCATCAAAATATTCTCTTGCTTTTTGAATATTTTCAATTGCAAATTTTATTTTTCCCTGCTTAATTTCTTCCTGAGAGAGCGATAAATATTCCAGAGACTTTCTCATCTTATCATTAAAAGGGATAAAGCCAGGACTATTCCCAATAAAAGGATCTGCAGACCTTGAAACTGACGGGCTTTGATTTTCCTCGTCCCATGAAAAATCTTTATTAAAACCAAATTTGTAATAAGGGTTATAGCAAACAGCAGGAGGAACTCCAGATGCAACCCATATTTCATTCTTGCTTATATCATAATTCTCCCACGCTTCACCTGCAAGCCTGAAAACAACACTTGTAATTGTAGTCGCCTGTGAAGGAATATCTCCTGTCAGCGCTGTTTTTCCTTCTTTTAGATTTAGATTGCAGGATATTATATTTATCATTTGCTGCAAAGTAAGATGCCCGGAATGATTATCAAGAGCAGTGTATATAAGAGAATATCTCCCGCGAGTAAAATCTGTTAGTAATGGATATTTTAATTCTTGTTTATGAAGAAGAGGAGAAAAAAAATGATTTGTCTGGGCATGAATGTCAAATTGCGAATTTCTTATGTCTTTGTTTACAGAATCGACTTCAAATGAAAGCGCTTCTTTTACGTCAGCAACCATCAGCACATGAGGAGACATGCATTTTAAATCAGGATTTTTTGCCATCTCCCTTACATCTCTCATGCTTCTAGCATGTGTTAAAACATAATTATTCCAGTTAAGCATCGACATTCCTTCCATAGAGCAATTTTTTGAA
>MFWP01000005.1:37400-41956 GCA_001786415.1 Candidatus Pacearchaeota archaeon RBG_19FT_COMBO_34_9 | reverse complement strand
TTGTTTTATTTCGTCTGTTTTTCTCATTTTTCCTTTTTCCAGTATTGTAAGCTTTTCAGTGGGGTGTGCAAAAATTATTGTGGGGTTTCTCCAGACAAATACTCCTGGAAAATCAAGATTTCTTGCTAATAATGCATAATCCTCAAAATTTTTTATAACATCAGAATTTTCTTTAAGTGCTCTTCCCCTGGCATATGCAGCGCTGCACCCTGCGAGATAATAACTGCCAAGTGTCTCTTCCCCTACTTTCAAATGTCCTGCCACAAGATGTTCAAGTATATCAGGAGCAAATATAGAGCGCAATGCCTGTTTTCTTTTTCTTTTCCCCCAGCCAAGAGCGTCACATATTCCGTGCATCTCATCTTTTGTTTCTTCAAGGCACCTTTTTTCTAAGGGAGAATAATACCACTGCTCAAGAACTTTTGCTGATGTCTTTCTTAAGAAACAGGGAATTTTATCTATTATATCAGAACTCTCAAAAAGGCTTTCCAAAAAACCACCATAATATCCAACGATATCTATCTTTTCAATCTGCTCTTTCAAAAGCATTCCGTGGGCAAAACCCCTTTCATATGGATTTCCGTGAAGTTCAAGAATATAAAAGCCGTTTTTGCAGGAAAGTGTAGAAAGTTTTCCGTCTTTTTCCCAGTATTTTTTATTTTTTTTATCATCTATGAAAACTTCTCCTTCTCTCATAGCTAAATACAGAAAAAAAGAAATATTTAAGGATTATTATAATTATAAATCAATCACGCCATCTTTTGTAAGGGCAGCAAATCTTATCCCGGCAGGTAAATTGAGCAAAGCAGAAATCAAAGCCATATGCTCTTTTCCGTCGCCAGATGCTATTGAAAGAGCAACTTCTGTTCCGTTAATTTTTCCCTTTAACTTTTCACTGAACTCATCTTTCAAGTCCTTTAGTTTTTTGTTCAGGTCAATCCTGATAAATTCAAACGGCTTTTCAGTTGTAAATTGTTTTGCAAAATCATCGCCCAAAAGAATTATTTTTTCCCATTCGCCGTATTTTATCAGTCCTGAAACCTGCGCCCATGTCCCTTTCCCTGATGATAATAATGCTATAAATTCCATACATGAAAAAAATTAAATTCATTTATAAGAATTATTGTGATAATTACCAAGAAAACATTATAGGTTAAATTTATAAATGCATTTTTTCTTGAAGATTTATCGATTGTACAACTTCGTTGGCGCATAGATTCTATGGCGTTAGCGTATTAAGTTGGAGATAAAAAACTGTAAAATGGAACTTAATGAACAGCTGGAAACAGCATTAAATGAACTCAGAAAAAATCCTGAAAGAAAATTTGACCAAAGCGTTGACTTAATTATAAATCTGCAAAAATTTGATGTCAAGAAAAACCAGGTAAACCTGTTTATTTCTGTTCCGCATAAAATCAAGGAGAAAAAAATATGCGCTTTTCTTGAAGTCAAGAACAATAATGTTGAAACAATAACAAAAGCAGAATTCAAAAAATATTCAGATAAAAAAGAGCTGAAAAAATTAGCAAAAAAATATGATTTCTTCATTGCGCAGGCAAGTTTAATGCCAATTATCGCAACGACTTTTGGAAGAGTTCTTGGACCAGCAGGCAAAATGCCGTCACCGCAATTGGGGATTTTAATGAATGCTGATGACAAGGCAATAAATGAACTGAAGAATAAAATTAACAATAGCGTCAAAATAAAAACAAAAGAAGCAAGCATAAAAATTTCTATCGGAAAACAAAGCATGAAAAATGAAGAACTTATAGAAAATATAATTACTGTTTATAATTCTGTCATGAAAGCCCTTCTAAAGGGAAAAGACAACATAAAAAATATAGAATTAAAATTCACCATGACTAAACCGCAAAAGATAAAGATAAGATAAAAATGACAAAAAAAACATCAGGAAAAACAACACACGTATCTGAAGTGAAAAAAAAGACAGTAAAAGAACTTACAGAACTGATAAAGAAAAAAAGGACTGTGTTAATTGCATCCATAAAAAACATTCCTGCTTCCCAATTCCAGGAAATTGTGAAAAGATTAAGAGGGAAAGCCATAGTCAAAGTTCCAAAGAAAAATCTGATTATCAGGGCTTTGGATTCATCTGAGGATGAAAAAATCAGGGAAATAAACAAGAAAATTAATGAGAATGTGGCAGTATTATTTTCAGATATGGATTGCTTTGAACTTGCTGCAGAACTTGTAAAAAACAAAAATCCTGCAAAGGCAAAAGCAGGACAGGAAGCTCCTGAAGATATTGAAATTCCTGCCGGACCAACCGAATTAACTCCTGGTCCTGCAATCAGCGAACTTGGGGCAGTCGGGCTTCAGATAATGATAGACAAGGGAAAATTAAGCATCAAGGAATCAAAAGTCCTTATCAAAAAAGGAGAGAAAATTTCTGCTGCAGTTGCTGATGTTCTGAATAAGCTTGACATCAAACCAATTACTATAAATCTTATCCCTCTTGCAGGATATGATTCTCATGAAAAAAAGATTTATTTAGATATAAAAATTAACAGAGAAGAAGCGATAGAAAATCTGAAGAAAGCATTCGGAAAATCATTGCCGTTTGCTGTTGAAATAGGATATGCAACTCCTGACACAATCAAATTCATTTTGCTCAGGGCACATACAAATGCAAAAGCCCTGGAAAAATTTGAGAATGCTCCTGAAGTAAATTCAGTCAGCGATGAAAATCGCTCGGAGGAAAATAAATAAAATGGAAAATGTATACGCAGCACTTTTACTGCACAAACTCGGGAAAGAAATCAACGAGAATAATTTGAAAAGTGTTGTTGCAGCTGCAGGCGGGCAGACAGACGAATCAAAAATCAAGTCTCTTGTCGCAAGCCTGAAGGGAGTTGACATAGACAAGGAACTGGAGAGCGCAAGCCTAATGGCAGCAGCTCCGGCAGCAGCCCCTAAAGAAGAAAAGAAAGAAGATAAGATAGAAGAAAAGAAAGAAGCTGCAGCAGAAGGTTTGAGCGCTTTATTTGGATAATTTTAAGTTTATTCAGTTCAATAAAACTCAAACCTCAACTTTTTCTAGTTGGGCTTTTAGTATAATAAGATTTATAAGATAGTTTTCTACACAAATTTATGATAAAGGACTTAACAGAAAAATTAAAGAAATTTTTCTTTCCTCAGTATAGATATAAAGTACAAAAAGAATTATTGGAAAAAAAGAAAGAAGAATTGAAAAATTTATTATTGTCTAAATGGGGAGGGAATTGTAAGATATTTTGTTATCATCGTAATGACGATAATTTTGAATATGATGATTCTTATAAAATAATATTACATACTGATGCAGCATTGCAATTAAAAGAAAAAGGATATGAAGCAGTTGTGGGAATAAAGACCGCTGGAATTCCTTATGCAAAAATGTTTGAGATGGTAGGATATTCATATTCTGAGATTGATTATTCATATCATAAAAGAAAGATGGAAAAACCAATAATGGACGACGAAGAGATGTTAAAAATAAAAGGTAAAAGAGTAATTCTTTCTGATGTGGATTTTATAGGGGGAATAACTCTTGAAAGGGTTATTGAATTTTTGAGAGATGGGAATGTAAATGTAGTGGGGGCTTACATCGGGAATGATAGTTGGACTACGCAACCAATAATAAACAAAGAAAAATGGATAGAAGAATCTAAATCTTATTGGAAAACTGAAAAAAGGGGATTAAGAAGATTAAATAATAAATTTCTCTATAATGAAAAAAAAGTCCCGAGTGATTTCGAGATTTATACTTTCACAGATGAATGGAAGATGAATAAAGCAATAGAAAGAGTTTCAGATTTTTATAAAATACTATCCCCACAAACTTTATAACTAATTCTCTAAATTATTATTTTAGGTGAAAAAAGGATGTGGAATTTATACCAGGAAAAAGATTTTCTCAAGCCCCTGAAATTTTCTAATGGAAAAACTCAGGAAGATGTTGTACAAGAAGTTTTGGATTCTATAAAAAAAGGTTATAAAATAATTTTTATAAAAGGAGTTTGCGGAACAGGAAAATCAGCGATAGCATTAAACATTGCAAAAGAGGTGGGAAAAACGAGCATTGTCGTTCCGGGAAAAGTTCTCCAGAACCAATATAAGGAAGATTATGAAAAAAAGAAATATCTGATGAATGAAAATGGGGAAAGGCTGAAGATAAGCGTCATAACAGGAAGGAATAATCACAAATGCAGATTTTTGGAAGAGCAGAATGTTCCTGTTTTCAGGGAAGAGAGGAATCTGAAACTGAATGAAATTTTTGAAAGAAGAGACAAAGAAACAAATCTTTCTGCTGATAATCCTTCTCTTCCATGCAAAATAGAAATAAAAGAAAAAAATGCGAGAAAAATACATGAATATCTTAAGCAGAATAACCATTTCAACATGAAAAATTTTCGCACAATAAAGGATGTGAAAAGAGCTTCTATTGCTCCTGTTTGCCCTTATTGGTCTCCTGTTTTTCCTGAGAGATTTGAAATGAACGGAAAACATTTTGAGAATGCGAGAAAAAGAAGCTATACCGGGCTGAAGGGCATGAA
>MFWP01000005.1:13000-37368 GCA_001786415.1 Candidatus Pacearchaeota archaeon RBG_19FT_COMBO_34_9 | reverse complement strand
GCAGATGTTCTTGTCTTTAATTCCCTTAAATACAAGCTGGAATCCAGCATGAACAGAAAACCAGAAACAGAAGCAGAAATTATTGATGAATGCGACGAGTTTCTTGACAGTTTCTCAAACCAGAGAATAATAAATGTAGACAGGCTGCAGAATTCCCTGAATCAGATTTTTTCCGAGCATGAAGATTCTGAATTAACCATAAGAAAAATAAGCAGGATAATAGAAGAGATAAAAAATAATGCAAGGATACAGCACGCTGTTTTTTCAAAGGATATAATCCCCCTAAAAGAAACAGAAGTTTATGATTTGTTCAAGCTGATTCTTGAGAATCAGGATTTTCTTTATGAAATTGATGATGAAAGCTATTTGCTGGAGGTTGCAGAAACAGCAAGAATATTTGATGAATTTTTTGATGAGACATACCTTACTTTCAGCAAAAAGGAAAATAACCTCATTGCTGAAGCAGTCACTACAAACCTTGCCAAAAGAATGAAAGAGATGATTGAGAAGAACAAGATAATAATCATGATGTCGGGAACAATTCATTCTGAAAATATTTTAAGAAGCATATTCGGGCTGGAGAATTTCAAAATTCTGGAAGCAGAAACAGAACAGCAGGGAAGCATTGAAATAAAAATAACTGGTTTGGAATTTGACTGCAAATATCCTATAAATGACAGAGAAAGATATCTCAGAGCTCTTGACAAATGCGTTGAAATTTCAAAAAAACCAACATTAGTTCATATAAATTCTTTTTATGATTTGCCTGATGAATTGGAAATGAAAAAATTTGTCCTGAAAAATATAATCAGCAGAGAGGCATTAAAAGAAATCCAAAGCGACAAGACAGGAAAAGATGTCAGCAGTTTTAAAAACAAAGAAGTTGATGTGCTATTCTCAACCAAGTGCACAAGAGGAATTGATTTCCCAGGAGAACAGTGCAACAGCATTGTTTTCACAAAATATCCCAATCCTGATGTAAAATCTCCGTTTTGGAACATACTGAAAAAAACAAACCCTAATTCTTACTGGGATTTTTACAAAGATAAAGCAAGAAGGGAACTTCTCCAGAGAATATACCGTGGCTTGAGATTCAAGGACGACCATGTTTACCTGTTAAGTCCTGATGAAAGAGTTCTGAAAGGATTTGAAAAAATAGATGGTAAATTTTAATCAGATAGTATGAATTATATCTTTTGGATATATATCCCGTAAAATATATAAACCATAATTCTTTTTATATAATTAATAGGAAAAGAAAAGGGACAAAAGAGGTTTATCAAGTTGGCTGATTTGGGCAGTAATATTTCTAGTAGTAGCTCTTGTTGCAGGAGTGTTGGGATTTGGGCTTATTTCAGGAGTTTCACTTACAATAGCAAAATGGCTAGCAATAATTTTTGTAATCTTGTTTATAATCTCAGTCATAGCTCATACAATAAAAAAAGCTTAAACATTTAATAAATAAAAAAATAAAATGAGAACAAGTCTTATTATTTTCGGTGTGATTTTTCTAGTTATCGGAGGATTATTATATTTTGTACCGATGCAGCAAATTAAAGCAGATACAACTACTGCAGGAAGCGGGGGGGCAGATACTCGCACGTCATCTGCCAGCATTACTGTTCCTGTAGAGTGGGCATATGCTTCTGCAGTCATTGGATTCATTTTACTAATGCTTGGCTTGATAATTCCAGGACCAGTAAAAGCCATTCAAGGACAAAAGGGAGCTAGAGGACCAAGAGGAAAAGGTCCTGCACATCATAAACGTTCAAGAAGATCTAGAAGAGCTGCATTGCCTAAGGGCACTTCAGTAACTACTACAACTAAAATAAAGAGATAAAGGGAGAATTATTTCTTGATATTTTGCTGTGTATTTTTTCTATGGGAACATGAAAAAATATCATATAGTTAAAGGGATAAACGCCCCCGCCAGGAATCGAACCTGGAAGCCCAAAGGGCCCGGTTCTCAAGACCGGTGCAATACCATTATGCGACGGAGGCTGAATATAAATTATAGATTAATTAATAGATTTTAAAACTTGCTATCAGATAAAAATCATCTCTTAAAAAATCCAACAATCTTTTTCCAGAAAGATTTTTTCTCAATAACAGGCTCTTCATCAGCAATAACTTCATGCTCAATCTGGGGAGCATCTTTTAAGACAGGCGCTTCTGATGCCAGTTCCTTGATTGCCTCTCTTGCTGCCTCATCAACTGTCGCTCTTAAATATCCCTGATTCATCAAAGCAATCCTTAATGTATCAACAGGATATTTCTTTCTTAGATTTCTCTTGAAATATTCAGTAAGTTTTTTCTTGTAAAAATTATCAACCATGAATAATCTATAAATAAAGAGTTTAAAAAATTAGTTGTTTTTAACTATTATAGGCTTTTGACTTTTATAAAATTCTATTGCTTCTCTTAACCTTGATTTGGATTCTGTATAAATTGTAATAATCTTTTCCCCTTTTTTCAGCTTATCCCCAACATGCCTGTAGAGATAAAGTCCTGCAGATTTATCCATCGGGCATCCTGTGATTCTTCCGAGATAATTTATTTTCTTGTTGTCAAATCCTATAATCTGGCAGTTTCTTTTTACTAATATATTTTTTTTGAATTTAGCAGTTTTAAGATGGTCTAAAGTCCCTTTCTGCGCCTTAATAATCTCTTTAAATTTTTCAAATGCCTTCCCGCATTCCAAAATTTGTTTTGCCAGTTTTATCCCCTGCCCTTTCTCTGCTTTTCCTGTGAGTTCCAGAAGTTCGCCTGATAAATAAAGTGATTTGTTTTCCAAGTCCAGGGGCCTGTTTTCATCCTGTTTTAACACTTTTATTATATCTGTTATTTCAAGAACAGGACCTATTCCATTGCCGATTGGTTCATCTCCTCTTGTTAAAACCACTTTCATTTTTTTGTTAAAATGCTTTCCGAGAAATTCAAATTTTTTCTTTAATCCAAGAGCTTTTTCTTTGCTAACCTTTGCTGTTTTTCCGTAAGGAATATCTATCAGAATATATTTTGCACCTGAAGCAAGTTTTTTTGACATTATTGAAGCAAGAAGCTGTGCCTCAGGATCTATATTCAGCATTTTTTCTATTGAGATTATTTTTTCATCAGCAGGCACAATTTCCAGTGAGCCGCCCCAAATCAGGCAAGCCCCGACTTTTTTTACAATTTTTTCAAGTTCTTTTACAGAAAATTCAACTTTTGCTATTGTCTCAATTACATCAGCTGTTCCTGCGGGGGCAGTTATTGCCCTTGATGAAGATTTCGGCATAATCAATCCTGCAGCAGCACAGATTGAAACAACAATAGGAGTTGTTCTGTTGCCAGGAATCCCGCCTATAGAATGCTTGTCTGCTATTAATTTATTTTTTAAATTTAATTTTAATGTCTTGCCTGAATGGAATATGGCATTGATAAGATAAATTGTCTCTTTCATATTCATGCCTTTTTCATACATTGAAGAAATAAAGAGAGCAATTTCCGCTTCTGAAAGAGAGTTATCAACCACATCCTTGATTATTTCATTAACTTCTTTCTGTGAAAGCATCTCTCCGTTCATTTTCTTTTTTATAAAAGCCAGACTTTTCGGAGCAGGAGAAAGGTCCACATCAACTTTTTGCCCTTTCTTTAATGATAACCTTTCCTTAAGTTCAGAAGAAATTGCTACTTCATTTTTCTTGACAAGAGTTTTTGCAATATCAACTATTGTTGAAAGTCCGCCGGGATTTTTTGATAGAGTTTTTATAAAAATTCTTCCTGTTGTCTTCACCCCTATCAAATTCGCTGTATTCTCATTCAGCATTGCTACAGGAATTCCTGCAGACCATTTTAGAAGCTTTATTTTTAATTCCATATTTCTCCCTCTTGTTTACTTTTCTAATATATAAAAAGAAGAATCGTTTTTTATATTTATCTTTAATTCTTGTTCTTATCAGTTTTTATTAAAACATGAGGTATGGGCTTATTCCTGTAAACTTCAATTATTGTTATCAGGTATGCTAATATTAACGGACCGAGTATGAACCCCAAGAGCCCAAAAAGGAGAAAACCCCCAACCATGCCTGTTAAGACTAATGCTGTATGAAGCTGAGTTTTTTTTGAAACAATTAATGGTCTTAACAGATTATCAGAAAATGAAGAAATGAATGTGAATATAACTATCCCAAATGCAGAAAGTGTGTTCCCTGCTATGAGAAAGAATATTATTACGGGTATGCCTATGATAGAGGGACCAATAAGTGGCAGAATCCCCACCAACATAGCAAAAATAGTCAAAAGGAAAGCATTTGGAACTCCGAAGGCAAAAAAACCTATACCAAGGATTACTCCTTGGATTAATCCCAGAATAACCTGTCCATATAAGACTGAAAAAGTTATATCTCTTGTTGATTCAAATAATTTTTTTTCAATTTCTTTTGAAAATGGAAGTAAACTTTTGATATAATTTATTATCTGATTTTTATCCCTAAGTGCATAAAAAAATGTAAAGAATACAACAAAGATTTGCAACATTATAGTTGGAAAATCAAGAATTATATTAGAGAGATAATTCATTAATGAATTCGTCAATTTAGTAATAAAAGAATGTGTGATTGAACCGACTTCCTGCGAAAATTCCTGTGAGGCAAACAAAGAGGGAAATATTTTTTGTAGAGGCGCTACAATATCCAACTGCTGTGATACACGATAAAGTTTTATTGATTCATCAATTATCATGGGTGTAAAAAACCAAAGAGGGAGGATAATCAGGGCTGCGAGAAGAACACATATAAGAATAGCTGGGAAATTTTTGAATTTTGTTATTTTATAAAGCCAATTATAAACAGGGGAAAATATAAATGCCAATATAAAACCTGTAATTACTGACAGCAATAATGGCCTTAACAGAAAGAAAGACAGAATCATCAAAACAGCTATAATTACTGTTGTAGTAATCTTTCTAAAATAAGCTTCATCTATCATGTATACTCCTTGATATATAATATAATAATCAAATTTATAAAAGTTCTGATATGGATTTAAGAAAACATTTATAAGTTAAATCTGACAAAAATATTTTAGATTTCAAATGAATTTTATAAAAAAGATATTTGATAAGAGGATTGATGAAAGCGTGCATATGCAATTTCAAAAATTCAGCAGAGGAGAATTTAAAGATAGGGCAATTGTCAAGGTAAAAAAAACAGGAAACAAATTTACAATTTCAACAACAGCAGAATTTGGCAACGAATTTGTAAGAATTTTGGCGCAGAAATTAGGGAAAAACAAAACAAATGTTACCGGTTCAATAATTGGAACAAATAACCTGAAGGGAGAACTGGAATTCAAGAAAATTTCCCAATTTCAGGGAGTCAAGAACTATTCAATTGAACAGGAAATGTCAGGAGAAGAAATTCTTAAACTGCTGGAAAAATTCCCAAAAAATTTCTTTGCGCTTAGTTTTTCAGCCAATGAGGATTCCTTAAAGATAAAGCCAAAGGCTCCGAAATCCACTAAGCCGAAAAACAAAGAGGAAACTCCTAAGCCTGATTTCTGCAAGATGGTAACAACAGATGCAAATATGGGAAAGGGCTTTGTCTGGGAAAAACCTGATTTCAAGGAGGCAATAATTGCCCATGACTTCATGATTGAATCAATTGTAATCCCAAATGAGCTGAAAAATGAAAAGGATTTCGCAATCATAAGGGAAAAATCCCAAAGAAAAGGAAAGATAATAAGAAGGGCTGTAATTGACGAAAACGAAATGAAAAGTGAAGTTGAATTTGAGGCGTAGGGAAGATTTAAAAATACCTTTTTTCTCAATATTTTATCCAGGGTTAGTTAAAATGATAATATCCGCATTATTGAAAAATATAAGAAATGGCAGCACCGAAATCACCAAGGAAAGGAAGTTTACAATATTGGCCAAGAAAAAGGGCTAGACGAATTTTGCCTAGTGCTAACTGGAATGCAATAACTGATTCTCAACCAAAACTCAAGGGATTTATCTGCTATAAATCAGGAATGGCTTCTGCTTTTGTGAAAGATGAAACTCCTGACTCAATGACAAAAGGAAAAAAGATTATTGTCCCTGTAACAATTATTGAATGCCCTCCATTAAAGATATTCTCTGTAAGATTTTACAAAAATGGCAAAGTAGTGAAGGAAGTCCTGAATGAAAATTTGGACAAGGAATTAAAAAGAATAATAAAAATTCCTAAACAATCAAAAAAAATAGAAGAATTTTCAGGGGACTATGATGATGCGAGAATTTTATGCTATTCTGTTGTAAAAAAAACAGGGATAAAAAAGACTCCTGACTTGAGCGAAATTGCTATTGGGGGAAATTTGGATAATAAGATTAATTTTATTAAAGCAAATTTAGGGAAAGAGATTTCAGTTTCAGATATTTTTGAAAAAGGAAAATTGGTTGATTTCAGAGGATTGACAAAAGGAAAAGGACTGCAGGGACCTGTAAAAAGATTTGGAATTACATTAAAGTCCCATAAATCTGAAAAAGGTGTAAGAAGACCAGGAAATCTCGGGCCATGGCATCCAACAAGAGTAAGTTTCAGGGCTCCTCAGGCAGGACAATTAGGGATGTTCACAAGAGTATCTTATAATAATAAAATACTGGATATGGGAAAAGCCGAGGACAAATTTAAGGGAATAAAAAATTTCGGAGATATAAAAACAGATTATCTTGTTGTAACAGGAAGTGTTCAGGGGCCTGCAAAGAGACAATTGCTTATTACAAAGGCATTAAGGGAAACTAAAAAAACTAAAAAGAAAAATTTTGAGTTATTGGAGTTAAGATGAAATCAAAAATATTAGATATTCATGGAAAAGAAAAAGGAAGCATTGAATTGCCTAAAGCCTTTTCTGAAACAGTAAGGGAAGACATTATTGCAAAAGTTATTGAGGCGAAAAAAACAAGACAGCCTTATTCACCTTCTCCTGTGGGAGGAAAACAGCATTCTGCAAGCGGAAAAATAAAGCACTTAAGGCATGTCTGGAAAAGTTCATATGGAAGAGGTATGTCAAGAGTTCCTAGAAAAATAATGACAAGAAGAGGAAGCCAGTTTAACTGGGTTGCAGCAGAAATTCCAAGCGCTGTCGGAGGAAGAAGAGCTCATCCTCCAAAAGCCATTTCAATGATAAATACAAAAAGGATAAATAAAAAAGAAATGGTTCTTGCATTGAAAGGAGCATTAAGCGCAACAGCAAATGAGAAAATTGTAAGCAACAGATATGAGAGATTAAAAGACAAAAAAATTTCAGGATTGCCCATTATTGTGGAATCAAAAATAATCTCGCTGAAGACAAAAGAATTAATTTCAAGCCTGAAAAATATTCTTGGAGAGGTTTTGTTTGAAGTATCTCTAAAGAAAAGAAAAATAAGAAGCGGAAAAGGAAAATTAAGAGGAAGAAAATACAAGAAAAGCCTTGGCTTGCTCCTTGTTACAGGAAACAAGGAAAAAATAAGAACAAATGCCATAGATGTAAGAAATGCAAAAGAACTGAATGTGACAGATTTGGCAGACGGCGGTGCAGGAAGACTTACAATTTATACTGAAGAAGCAATTAAAAATTTAGGAGAAAGAATAAAATGATAGTTGTTGATACAGAATTCACTTCTTTTGATTTTAACAAAGGAGGATTATGGCAGATTGGAGCATTGGAATTAGAGAAACCTTCAAATCAATTTTTACAGGAAGCAAGATTAGATGATGAAGATACAGCAGAAAAAGGAGCCTTGGAAGTTGTAGGAAAAACAGAAGAAGAACTTAGAGATAAAAAAAGACAAAGTCAGAAAGAAATGCTAAATAGTTTTTTCAGATGGATTAAAGATATCAGAATAAAAAATCTTATATTCCAGGGGCAATGGGATTTTGGATATATACTTACAAAAGCCGGAAAATATGGACTTGAAATACCATTCCATTACAGAAGTTTTGACCTGCACTCTATTGCACAGGCAAGATACATGGATATTGAAAATAAGTTATTAATAGAAGGGGATCACAGCGGAATGGGACTTCCAAAAGTCTTAGAATTCTGCGGAATGCCAGACTCAAGAAGGATTATAGGTGACCGTGGAGATGTTATTAAAATAGGAACAGCACATAATGCCCTTGAAGATGCAAAATTAACAGGAGAATGCTTCTCAAGACTGATATACGGAAAAAATCTTTTTTCAGAATATTCAAAATATAAAATTCCTAAGGAGTTAGCAAAATGATGAAACCAATAGTAACAGAAAAAGCAGTAATGATGATAGAAAGCCAGAATATTCTGACATTCATGACAGAAAAAGAAAAGACAAAACCAGAAATAAAAAGCGAAATTGAAAATTTGCTAAAAGTAAAAGTTCAAAAGTTAAGGACAATGATAAGGGGAAACAAGAAATATATTTATGCTCAATTAAAGAAAGAATTTCCTGCTATTGATGTAGCAACGAAATTAGGATTAATGTAATGAAAGCTGAATTAACTATGGGAAAAAATTATTGGGTAGAAGAATACCCAAAAAGTAAAATGATGAGGGGTACATATTTAGGAGAAAATAAAGGGATACATTTTTTCATAGATAAAAAGCCGTCTAAAAATCCAAATTATATAATAGTTGAGGATCACTGGTCTATCTTTAAAAATAACACAGTAAGTTACACCCCCATTTCATCTTCTTCAATTAGTGTTATCCCAAAAGATAAAATAAGAGAAATAGAAGACAATAGGATTAAATCAGGATTATTAAAAATATTAAACGAGGCAAAACAATAAAATGGGTAAAAGAATAATTGTTCAGGCGAGAGGGCATGGAAGCTTCAGTTACAGAGTAAGAAGAAGGGCATTTGTATACAGGCTGAAATATCCAAGAGAACTAAAAGGGGAAGGAACAGTTCTTAAGCTGATAAATTCAATAGGGCATTCTGCTCCTTTGGCAAAAATAAAATACAACGATGGAATTTTTTATATTCCTGCATGCAAAGGAATGATTGAAGAGCAAAAAATAAAATTTGAGGGAAATGAAATAAATAACGGAAATATTCTTCAGCTGAAAAATATTCCGATAAAAACATCCATATACTGCATTGAAAACAAGCCAGGAGATGGAGGGCTTTTTATAAAAACTGCAGGAAGTTCTGCTGTTGTAAACAGAGTTATCGGAGAAGATATCTTTGTGTTAATGCCATCAAAAAAAGAGAAAAAATTTAATCAAAAATGCAGGGCGATTATTGGTGTTATTGCCGGTGCAGGAAGACTTGAAAAACCACTTATAAAAGCAGGTAAGAGTTTTTATATTAAAAAATCACGAAATAAATTATGGCCAAGAACATCTGCTCTTAAGATGAATGTCATAGACCATCCATTTGGTTCTGGAAGAGGAAAAAGAATCAAGAGCAAGATTGCGAAGAGAAATGCGCCTCCAGGAGCAAGAGTGGGATTGTTAAGGCCAAGAAGAACAGGAAGGAGAAAAAGATAAAAATGACACCAATAATAGAATCATCAAAAAAACAATATACATTCAAGGGAAAAACAATTGAAGAACTGAAAGCCCTAAACGTAAGAGAGTTCGCAAAATATCTGAAATCAAGGCAGAGAAGAAGTGCATTAAGGCAGTTCCAGAAAATCGAGGATTTTGTAAACAAGGCAAAGAAAAAAGCAGAAAAAAATAAGCCTATCAGGACACATGAAAGAACAATTATAATTGTACCCCAGATGGTTGGAATGAAAATTTCTACTTATAACGGACATGAATTTGTTCCTGTTGAAATAGTAAAGGAAATGCTCGGACACAGATTAGGAGAATTCTCTCCCACAAGAAGCAAGGTTAAACATGGTGCTGCAGGAATAGGCTCAACAAAGGGCTCAAAAGCACAGGCTAAGAAATAAAATGACAGAAAATAAATTTTCAGCACAACCCAATATCCTAAAGGGCACGAGAGGTTGTAAACAACCTAAAGATCGCAAGCAAATACAAAAACAGGAGGTTTTGCATAATGACAGAACAGAAATTCAGCACAAATAAAAATTCAGAAGAATTTTCATAATGACAGAAAAAAATTATAATCCAGAAATGATGAAGGCTATTAAAAAAGCTGGAAGTAAAATTCAGAAAGGAATAATTAAAAATCCATCTGATAAAAATGGAATTGGACAAGAGATAACAAAAACAAAAGAGGAAATTAAAAAAGAAGATAAAGAATTAAAAAAACTATCTGAAAAGAAAACAATACAAAAGAAAGAGAGAGTGAAAAAGGACGAGGCTATTGTCAATGGAGTAAGCCTTCCGATATCAACAAAAGTTTCAGTAGATATCTGCAGATTCATAAGAGGAAAAACAATAGACAAAGCAATTGCTGACTTGGAAGAGGTTACAAAATTCAAGAGAGTAATTCCAATGAGGGGAGAAATTCCCCATAAAAAAGGAAAGGGGATAATGGCAGGAAGATATCCGATAAATGCAATTGGATATTTTATAAAAATGCTGAAAACTCTCAAGGCAAATGCAAATGTAAACGGGCTGGAAGAGCCAATAATCACAGAAGCAATTCCAAACAAAGCTTCAGAACCTTATGGAAGATTCGGCGCAATAAGAAGAAAAAGAACTCATGTTAAAATTAAAGTAATTGAAAAAAATAAATTAGGGGCAAAACAATAATGGAAGAAAAAGCAATTGTAAAATTCAAGAAAGATGAATTTACCATCAAGGAATATATCAAAAGCATACTTGGAAAAGGAAAAATCAGCAAAGTCAGAATAGAATATACCCCTATAGGAGAAAAGGTTATTGTTTCTACAAACAAGCCGGGATTAGTTATCGGAAAGAGGGGGGAAAGAATAGATGAGCTTACTAATGTATTAAAAACAAAATTCAAACTTGAAAATCCGAGAGTTGAAATAGAAGAGATAAATCAGCCGGAATTTGATGCGCAGATAATTGCAGACGAGATTGCTCTTGGATTAGAGAGACTTGGCCCCCTTAAATTTAAAGTTATAGCATACAAAAGCCTGCAGAAAATTATGGATGCAGGGGCACTTGGTGTTGAGATAAGATTAAGCGGAAAACTTCCAGGCTCAAGAGCAAAACAATGGAGATTTTCACAGGGATATTTAAAGAAAGTAGGGGACAGCGCAAAAGTTGTTGATAGAGCCAAGGCAGTTGCACAGACAAAACCAGGAACAGTCGGAGTCAAAGTAAGCATTCTTTCACCTTATGCAATTTTGAAAGACAAAATAATAATCAACAAAGATGTAATAGACAGATTAAAAATGAATTCAGCAAAAGCTGATGAAATAAAGGAAGAGCCGAAGAAAAAAACAAGAAAGAAAAAGGAGAAGAAAGAATAATGACAGAACAGAAATTTTCAGCACAACCTAAAGGTTGTAAACAAATACAAAACCAAGGAGGTTTTGCATAATGACAGCAATAAAATTTAAGGATATCCAAAAGATGAACAAAGAAGAAAGAATGAAAAAAATTGAAGAATTAAAACTGGAACTGATAAAAGCAAAAGTCAGTGCATCAAAAGCAGGAACTTCAAAAATAAAAGAAGTAAAAAGAATGATTGCAAGAATACTCACACTCAACAAACAAGAAAACAGAAATGTTGAGAATCACTAAAAACAATGGAAATATGTCCAAAGTGCGGCCTGCCAAAACAGGCCTGTGTGTGCGAGAAAATCGCAAAGGGTTCGCAAAACATAAAAGTGACCGTAGAGAAGAAAAGGTACGGTAAGTACGTCACTATTGTGAACGGATTAAGCGGAGTGGATATAAGGGAAACCGCAAAAGCCCTGAAAAACGAGCTTGCGTGCGGAGGAACTTACAGAAACAATGAAGTAGAACTCCAGGGAGACCACAGGAAGAAGATAAAAGAAGTCCTTGTGAAGCTCGGATTCGACGCTGAATCAATCAGTTAAAGGGCGAAAAACTCGCGATCCCGCTTGTATGACCCGGACCTCACTTCCGCGAAGTCGCTCGGCACACCAAACAACAAGAAAATGAAAAAGAAAAACAACGAAAAGAAACAGAAAGAAGAATCAAAACCAGCTGTAGCCGGATGCAATGACAGCAAGTGCTATATTCACGGAAAACTTAGCGTGAGGGGAAGAGTTTTTGAAGGAAGAGTCACAAAGAAATTCCCTACAAGAATAGCAATTGAGCTGGAAAGAATGATTTATTCAAGAAAGTATGAAAGATACTACAAATCAAAAACAAAAATCCATGCCCATCTTCCAAAATGCATGGAAAATGAAATTAATATCGGCGATTTGATAAGAATCCAGGAAACAAGGCCATTAAGCAAGATAGTTCATTTCACTGTAATTAAAAAAATAAAATCAGCAGGAGAGAAATAAAATGAAGCCAATATCAGCAAGAGTAACAAGAGCACTGAACATCGGAGCAATTATGAATGCCGCAGATAATAGCGGAGCAAAGATTGTAAAATTAGTTTCAATAAAACACGGAAAAAGCAAGAAAGGAAGACAGGGTTATGCAAAAGTTGCTGACTGGGTAAAAGTTAGTGTAAGAAAAGGACTTCCTGACATGAAGGGAAAAGTATTTGATGCAGTTATTGTAAGGCAGAAAAAGTCATACAGAAGACTCAACGGAGAGAGAGTTGCATTTGAGGATAATGCAGTTGCCTTATTGAAAGATGAAAAAGGGAATCCAAAAGGAACTCAGATTAAGGGAGTAGTTGCAAGGGAGGTTATGGAGCGATGGCAATCTGTTGCAAAAATCGCTTCAAGCGTATATTAAAATGAAAAACAAATTTAGCAAACACTGGAAATCAAGCAAGCGTCCTTCAAAGCAGAGGAAATATACAGCAAATGCTCCATTACATATCAAAAAGAAATTGTTAAGTGCAAATCTGTCAAAAGAATTAAGAAAGAAATACGGAAGAAGAAACATTCCTGCAAGAAAAGGAGATACTGTAAGGATCATGACAGGCAAATTAAGGAAAAAGCAGGGAAAAATAATCAGGATAAACACTAAAAAATCAAGAGTAGAAATAGAAGGAATACAAATCAAGAAACAGGATGGAAGCAAGGTAAATGTGAAACTGCACCCTTCTAATCTTCAGATAATTGAATTGAATCTTGATGATAAAAAAAGAATACAAATCAAAGAAGCAAAAAAACAGGGTTCTGAACAAGTTCAGGAGAAGAAAAAATGAGTCATTTAACAAGACAGGAAATACCAAAAAAATGGCCAATTGAGAGAAAAGGCTCAACTTATATAGTCAGACCAAGATTTGATACTGAAAATGGAATTCCTTTGCTGATTGTCCTGAGAAATATGCTCAAACTGGCACAGACAAGAAAAGAAGCAAAAAAAATAATTCATCTAAAGCAGATTTTGATAAACGGAAGAAATGCAAGGGATGAGAGGGAAAATATATTGTTTTTTGATGTATTAAGCATAATTCCATTAAAAAAATATTACAGGCTCGAACTTTCAGAAAAAGGAAAGTTTTATTTCAATGAAGTAAAGGAAAATGAAGCAAATAAAAAAATAATAAAGATAATCAACAAGAGAATACTAAAGAAAAAGAAAGTGCAGCTGAATTTAAGCGATGGAAGAAATTTCCTGTCAGATATGAAATGCAATACAAATGATTCGGTTGTTGTAAGCTTAAAAGAGAGAAAAATAGAAAAATGCCTTCCTCTGAAAGACGGAGCAAAAATAATTGTGTTTGCAGGAAAGCATATTGGAAAGAGAGGAGAAATAAAAGGAATAAATGAAAAAGAAAAAACAGCAAAGATAAAGATAGATAAGAAAGAAATTAATATTTTAATTAAACAATTAATGGTTATTGAATAATGAAAACTGAAAATCCAACAAGAAAGATAAGAATAGAAAAGGTTGTCTTAAGCATAGGCGGAACTGCAGAACAGCTTGACAAAGGAGTTAGATTGCTTAAGTTAATTACAGAAAAAAATCCTTCAAAGATGAAATCACATAAGAGAATTCCTGCTTTTGGGGTCAGACCAAAATTAGAAGTGGGGGCTGTGATAACAATAAGGAAAGATAATGGAGAAATATTAAAGAGAATGCTGACTGCTATTGACAACAAATTAAAGAGAAAACAAATAAGCGAGAATAATTTTTCATTCGGAATAAAGGAATACATTGAAATTCCGGGAATGGAATACCAAAGAGACATAGGAATCATGGGGCTTGATATAACTGTTGTATTCAAAAGAGCAGGAAGAAGAGTTGCATTAAGAAAGATAAAAAAGGGAAAAGTTTCATCAAGACAAAAGATAAGCAGAGAGGAAATAATTAAATTCATGGAAGATAACTTCCAGACAGAATTCATATAAAAATGAAAGCAAATCAAAGATTTCCATTCATTCGAAATAAATACAGGGAAAATTTCAAATGACAGCAAGCGATTGGAAAAAGATTTTGAAGCAACTCAAGGACAAGCCAGCTAAAATGGAAAAGTTTATCAGACATAACAAACCAAAAGAAAGAAAAATAGGAATAGCAATGAAAAAATGCGAAAGATGCGGAAGATTCGGGGCACATATAAAATCATACGGATTAAATTTATGCCGACACTGTTTCAGGGAAATTGCAACAGAAATAGGCTTCAACAAATACTCATAAAATGTCACAAGATATAATTGCTGATGCATTGAACATGATAAAAAATGCGAAAAGGGTAGGAAAGGAAAGCGTAGAGATAGAGAAAATCTCAGATTTATTAATTGAAATTCTCAAGATTATGAAACAAAAAGACGCAATAAAAAAATACAAAATCAATCCAAAAGAAAAAAGCGTGGAAATAACACTAGGCGATATTTCCGAATGCAAAGCAGTAAAGCCGAGATTTACTGTCCAGAAAGGCGAGATTGACAAATATGAAAGAAGATATCTTCCGGCAAGGGGAATTGGAACATTGATAATCTCAACAAATAAGGGATTAATGACCCATGAAGAGGCATTAGCAGAAGGGACAGGAGGATGCTTAATAGCATATTTTTACTAAAATGGAAATCACACCAAAAGAATTTTTAGCAATAATAGCAATGAAAATGATATGGAAGTGTATAGATCAGTGCAGAGCATTGGAAAAAATATCAAAAGAATACGGAATAAATTGTAAAGAATTTGACAGAGCTCATAAGATATACCGAATAACAAGAGATAGAATGGAGCAGAGAAGTATGAATGTCGAACGTTATGATGCATATATTGATGGATTAATATCTAAAGATTATTACACACGGATTCATAAATTAATACCAAAAGAAAAAGGAGAAGATTATAATTAAAATGCATAGAGAATTAACACAAATTATTGAAATACCTGAAGGAATTGATGTTGAAGTAGACGGAGCCAAAATAACTGTCAGGAATTCAGCAGGAGAAAATGAGAGAGAATTTGATATTTCAAAATTAACATTGGAAAAGAAAGATAATAAGATAATAATAGGAAACAAAAAGGCAACAAAAAAAGACAAAAGGAAGATGAACAGCATAGCTGCACATATTAAAAACATGATAAAAGGCATTCAGAAGAAATTTGAATACAAGCTTAAAATCTGCTTCAGCCATTTCCCGATAACAGTGGAAGTAAAGGGAAATGAAGCACTAATAAAAAATTTCCTCGGAGAAAAAACTCCAAGAAAAGCTAAGATACCGGCTGGAGCTGAAGTGAAAGTTGAAAAAGATGTCATTGTCATAACTTCAAAAGATGTTGAAACCGCAGGACAGGCAGCAGCAAATTTTGAAAATGCAACAAGAATTTCAATGAGAGACAGAAGAATATTTCAGGATGGAATTTTCATCACAGATAAATGCGGGAAGGGAATATAACAATGAAATTTATAAGAAGAAACTGGACAAAATT
Organism: Candidatus Pacearchaeota archaeon RBG_19FT_COMBO_34_9; assembly: GCA_001786415.1. GTDB lineage: Archaea > Nanobdellota > Nanobdellia > Pacearchaeales > GW2011-AR1 > RBG-13-33-26. Next base: position 21,512 of record MFWP01000005.1, on the reverse strand, counting down.
TTCAAGGCTCGGGAAGAAAAGAAAGAAAAAACAAGTCTGGAGAAGAGCCAAGGGAAGACACAGCAAAATAAGAGAGAAAAGAAAAGGATACCCTATAAAAGTAATGGTAGGATTCAGGCAGGAGAAAGAAAGCAGAGGGCTTATAGAAAACAAGAAACCTGTAAGGATAATGAATGTTAAAGAACTTGAAAAAATAGGAAAAAATGAAATTGCTATTATCGGAAAAATAGGAAAGAAAAAAAGGATAGAAATAGCAAAAAAAGCAAAAGAGAAAAACATCACAATCCTCAATATTAATATTAACAAAATTCTAAAAAAAGCAGAGAAAATGGAAAAAAAACCTATCTCTGAACAAGTTCAGGAGAAGAAAAAATGAATTTAAAAAAGAAAAAAGCGCTTGCTGCAAGAACATTCAGAATCGGAGAAAGCAGAATTGAATTTGTAAATGCAAGACTGGAAGAAATAAAAGAAGCAATAACAAAGCAGGATATAAGGGACCTGCACAGAGACGGGGCTATAATCATTAAAAAAATCAAAGGAAGAAAAGGGCACAAAAAAAGAAAGAAGAAAAAGAATGTTGAGAAATTGAGGAAAAAGATTAATAAAAGAAAGAAAGAATATGTAAAATTAACCAGAAAATTGAGAAAATATCTGTCTGAAATGAAGGAAAAATTAACAAAAAAAGAAAGAGAAGATATAAGGAAGAAAATAAAAAATAAATTCTTCAAAAATAAATCACATCTTAAAGACTATATAGGAGAACTCGGAAAATGAAAGTATCTAAAAGAAGACGAAGACAGGGAAAAACAGACTATAATAAAAGAATAAAAATGCTCAGCGGGGAATCTCCCAGAATTATATTCAGAAAGACAAACAAGTACATAATTGCAGAATATATAACAAGCAGGGAAGCACAGGACAAAGTAGAAATAGGAATAACTTCAAAAAAATTAAAAGGATATGGCTGGCCTGACGAGTTTGAAGGAAGTTTAAAATCAATTCCTGCTGCTTATTTAACCGGATTATTGATAGGCAGAGAAATTATCAGGAAAAAATTAAAGACTCCAATTGCTGATTTTGGAATGATAAGAGCAGTAAAAAAAACCAAAGCATATGCATTTTTGAAGGGACTTGCTGATGCCGGAATTAAAATAAACTGCGCAGAGGAAAATTTCCCTGATGAAGAAAGAATAAGCGGAAAAAACATGAAAAAAGATTTTTCAAAAACATTCAAAGAAATTAAATCAAAAATAGAAAAATGACAGAAGCAAAAACAAAAAAAATTGATAATGCGGAAGAAATAAGCGAAGAATTGCTCGAAAAAGAAATAGAAAAAGAATTAATTGCAGAAACAAGAGAGCAGAGAATTGAAAGAGAAAGAGAAGCAGATAAAGAAAGAGAAATAACATCATGGGTGCCAAAAACCAAACTTGGAAAAGAAGTAAAAGATAAAAAGATAAAAAATATAGATGAAATATTAGACAGCGGAAGAAAAATTCTCGAAGAGCAGATTGTTGATTCATTATTAGGTGTTAAATCTGACCTGATTTCTATAGGGCAGTCAAAAGGAAAATTCGGCGGGGGAAAAAGGCGTGCATGGCGCCAGACCCAGAGAAAAACACAGGAAGGAAATATTCCTACATTCTCAACCCTTGCAGTTGTAGGCGATGAAAACGGGCATATCGGAATCGGAATGGGCAAGGCAAAAGAAACTCTGCCTGCGAGAGACAAAGCCATAAGGCAGGCAAAATTAGGAGTTATAAAAATAAGAAGAGGCTGTTCAAGCTTTGACTGCGCATGCACCGAATTGCATAGTGTTCCATTTAAAGTAGAGGGAAAATCCGGAAGTGTAAGAGTAATATTAATTCCTGCACCCCAGGGAACAGGGCTTGTCGTTGCAAATGAATTAAAAAAAATATTAAAACTTGCAGGAATAAAAGATGTTTACAGCAAGACATTCGGAAAGCAGAGAACAACATTCAATCTGGCAAAAGCATGCGTAGAAGCATTGAAAAAAACAAATAAGGGGGGAATAAAATGATTGCAGTAATACGAATCAAGGGACAGGTAAAAGTAAGAAGAGATTTTGAAGATACCTTAAACAGGCTTAGGCTCAAAAAGAAATATTCATGTATTGTCATTGAGAATCCTAAAAAAGAAGAATTAGGCATGATAGAAAAAGTCAGGGATTTTGTTGCATTTGGAGAGATAGACAGCGAGACATACAAAAAACTGATTGAAGCAAGAGGAAAATTCTCAAAATCAAAAACTCATTTCAGGCTCCATCCGCCACGAAAAGGAATTGAAAGCAAGAAGCATTTCGGAGTGGGGAAAGGAGTCTTAGGTAACAATGGAAAGGAAATAAATAAATTGATTATGAGGATGCTGTAAAATGAATTTAAAAGAATACCAGGAATTTTGCAAGACAACAGCAAAAAGATTCAAGGATAAAAAAGAAGAGCTTTGCAATTGGGGACTTGGAATTGCCGGAGAAGCAGGAGACATTGCAAGCTGCATAAAAAAATTAATATTCCATAAAAATATTGCTGTAAAAGACGGAATAAAAGAAAATATCGGGGATGTTTTTTGGTATGCAGCAATGATTTGCAATAATCTTGGATGGGATTTGGAAGAAATATTAAATGAAAATGCTCAAAAATTAAAAGCAAGATATCCTGCAGGGTTCACAGAAAAAAATGCTCAAAGAAACGGAACTATGATTAAATGGAGCGGAAATAATTAAAATGGCTAAAACACACAAGCGAAGAAAATCATCAAGAATGCACGGAAGAGGAGCAGGAAGCCATGGCTGGGGCTTCAGAAAAAGCCACCGGAAAAAGGGGCACAGGGGAGGAAAAGGCATGAGTGGAACAGGAAAGAGAGCAGACCAGAAAAAAACTCTTGTCATAAAACTTTACGGAAATAAATACTTCGGGAAACAAGGAATAACAAGCAGAGGAACAGAAAGAGACAAAAGAAGAAGAATAAATCTCGGAACAATAGACAAAAATATTGAAAGCTACGGAAAAAAAGAAGGCGATAAATGGACAATTAATCTCAAAAATTATAAAATTCTTGGGGGAGGAGAAGTCGCAAATAAATTAGTCATCAAAGCAAAAGAAGCCTCAAAATCCGCAATAGAAAAAGTCAAGAAGGCTGGCGGGGAAATTATTGTTTCTAAGTAATCTAAAAATCTTTAAAAACTAATTTCTTTTATTATAAAAATGGATTTCAGAAAAATATTCGGTTTTATTCCTGAAGTAAAAAGCCCTGATGAAAAGAAGCTTAGTTTTAATGTAAAATTAAAATGGACACTTATAATCCTTGCTTCATTTTTTGTTCTTGCAAATATTCCTCTTTTCGGGCTTTCAAATAATGCTCTTGAAAGATTCAAATATCTCGCAATAATCCTTGGAACTGATTTTGGAAGCATTATTTCCCTTGGTATAGGTCCTATTGTAATGGCTTCTGTTATTCTGCAATTATTAACAGGAAGCGGAATATTAAATATAGACACGACAACAGATGAAGGAAAGAAATTTTTTCAGGGACTTCAGAAAATCCTGACATTTTTCTTTATAATCTTTGAAGCAATGATTTATGTACTGATGCAGGGGCTTCAGGCAGCTCCTGGACTTGCTCCTCTGTTGATTTTTCAGCTGGTTCTCGGAGGACTTGCAATATACTATATGAATGAATTATGCGAGAAATGGGGCTTTGGCTCAGGAGTAAGTTTATTTATAGGAGCAGGAGCTTCATGGAGATTAATAACAAGTGCTATTCAGTTCATAAATCAGCAGGGAAGAAACTGCCTTACTGATTTTACAGGAACCGCATGCCCAGGAAAAGTTTTTGTTCTTATACAGGCAATAATCAACAAATACCCGACAGAATTGCTTTCTGCTGCAGGAGCAATCATTGTTACAGCATTAATTTTCCTGCTGGTTGTGTGGGTGCAGTCATTAAAGGTGGAGGTTCCATTATCATACGGAAGATTAAGAGGATATGCTGTAAAGTGGCCTCTTTCTTTCTTTTATGCATCTGTAATTCCAGTAATATTAACTGCTGCATTAATAGTAAGTTTCCAGGTATTCGGAGGAATTCTTGAAAATGCTGCTGCACCCTGCCTTATAGAAGGGGGAACCTGCACAGGGCTTGCCAAATTTGCTTCTTATTTTGGGTGGGTAGGGCGTTTTATAGACGGGCAGCCCATTTCAGGACTGGCATTTTGGATGGGTTCAACAAATCTTCTTGAACTGACAATAAGAGGAGGATTTTTGCCAAGATATATTCTTCAGGGAATTACCCACATATTAATTTATGTTGTCTTATCCACAATATTCGCAGTGTTTTGGGTTAAAACATCAGGAATGGATTCAAAAACACAGGCGCATAAAATTGCTTCATCAGGATTGCAGATAGCCGGATTCAGGCAGGATGAAAGAGTTTTGGAAAGCATTCTTGACAGATATATTATGCCACTGACAGTCATGGGTGGAATTGCAATAGGACTTTTAGCATCAATAACAAACCTTATGGGCGCATTAATTTCAGGAACAGCAATTCTTTTGGTTATAATGATATTTTTTCAGTTCTACCAGAGCATTGTACAGCAGCATCAGACAGACATGAACCCTGCATTCAGGAAGTTCATGATGAAAACGTAAATTTAAAAACAACCATAACTTTTTTTAAAAATGACAGAAACAGAAGTTTCAGCACAACCCAATATCCTAAAGGGCACGAGAGGTCGCAAGCAAATACAAAAACAGGAGGTTTTTGCATAATGACAGATGAGAACTTAGAAGAGAATAAGGAAGCAAAAACTTCAGTTTTAACCAGCAAAAAAGGAGGAAGTTTTTTCCCAATTATTCTTATGATGTTTTTGTCCTTAGGAATGTATTTTTTCTGGGATAAAATTCTGTTCATAAAAAATGCTGTTCATGCTGTTTTGGATCCAACTGCCGGATGGCTGTTAAACCTGAATTTAACAATAGGTATGCTTATTGTTGTTTTTGTTATTACACTAATAACAACACTTATTCAAAAGTATACAACTGACCAGAAAGCTCTTAAAGAACTGAAAAAAGAGCAGAAATTGCTTCAGGAAGAAATGAAAAAATATAAAGACCATCCTGAGAAAATGGCAGAGCTGTCAAAAAAACAATTTGAATTTATTCCCAGAACATTTAAATTAACAAGCAGAGGGATTTTATTTACAGGGGTTCCATTTATTCTATTCTTCAGGTGGTTCTTTGATACTTTTACTGCAATGGGAGACCCAAAGTTTTTTGGTGTTTTACCCTGGTTTTGGTTTTATCTTATTTCTGCAATGATTTTCAGCAGCATTCTCAGAAAATTGTTCAAAGTTGTATAATATTAAATTCGGAAAAGATTTAAAAGCAATATTTATTCTGTAATTCCATGGAAAATAATGAACAGGAACAGCAGGAATTATTCTTCAAATTCAGCATGTATGAACAGCAGATAAAACAACTCCAGCAACAGTTAGAAGCAATTGAAAGGGGAGTAACAGAGTTAACAACATTGAATTTTGGGCTTGACGAGCTTGTCGGAGCCAAAGAAAAAGAGATTTTTGCCCCAATGGGAAAAGGAATTTTTGTAAAAGCAAAATTAATTTCCGAAGAGCTGAATGTTGATGTCGGAGAAGGAAATCTGGTAAAAAAAAGCATTCCTGAAACAAAAGAGCTTATTGAGGAGCAGATAAAAAAATTAGTGCAGGTTAAAAAAGAAATGGAGAATAATCTTGAAGAATTAGGAAGAGAAGTCATGAATATAATGAACGGGCAGGAAGACATGCATAACTGCAAATGCAAAGAAGGAGAAGAATGCAGTTGCAATCATGATGAGAATTGTGAGTGTGAATAAAAAGTGAGTAACTGCATGTGGTATTTATAGGTTAATCAAATTAGATTTTTAAAAGTTTAGAAGTTTTATTGCTCCTTTTTATGATACAAATCCAGAATATAAACAATTTTATTATTGATATCAAAAGAATAAGATAATCTGAATGGTTTAATATATAACTCTCTTGTTCCTTTCAGATCATGTCTCATGGGTTTTCCTACCTCTGGATTTTCTGATATTTTCTGAATTTGTTTTTTTATTTTTGTTCTTAATAATTCATCTTTTATTTTGGAGAAGATTAGTGCAAAATTTTTATCAAATCTTATTTCTACCATTTATCCATTTCTTCAAAGAGATTTTCAGAATTAATGCTGATAAATTCTCCCTTTTCTATCCTTTTCCATGCCTCTTCTGTTCTTCTTGCAAATTCCATGTCTTCTTCTAATCGCTCAGAAAAATCTTTTTCTTTTTTTAAGATGATATGATTTTTATTTCTAATAATAACTAACTTATCACCTTCCTCAATTCCTTCTCTCATATCTGCGGGGATTACTATCTGCCCTTTAGAACTCATTCTGGTTATGCTTATTCTATTCATAGTAAGATATATCTTACTCCCTATTTAAATTTATTGCTTCCCCTTCATTCTCCCGACAAATTCCCCATATCTCATTAAACCAAACTCAGTGATAATCCCTGTAATGTATTTTTTATTGACAAATTCAAAAGCGGGATTTTTTATTTTGATATTTTTTGGGGCACGATTCCAGACTTCATTCAGGCTTCTTTGTTCTATCGGAACTTTCTTTTTTGAGAATTTCCACGAATCAGCAACGATATAAAAAGGGATTTTATGAATATGTGCGAGTTCTGCAATCAGCCCGCTTCCAATTTTGTTGATTATTCCGTTCTTAAGCAGGGCATCTGCGCCAAGAAAAATTTTATTTGCATAAATTTTATCTCTTCTGCTCTCTTTTTCAATTGCAAGAGCAATAGCAGAATCAATAAACATTGTAACTTTTATTCCTGCTTTTCGCAATTCGTTTGCAGTTTTTCTTCCCTGAAAAAGCGGGCGAGTTTCTGTGTTGTAAACTTCAAATTTTTTTCCCTTTTTTTTTGTGTAAATCAATGCATTGGAAACATTTGTTGAATGGCAATGTGTAAAAATTACATCTTTGTCTTTTATCAATTTAAAAACATGTTTATTTATTGAATTTTGAGCATCATTAAAATGCGCAAGAATTTGTTTATAGGGTTTTGTTTCAACAAGAGCCAGAACTTTTTCAAGCATTGGCTCTGTTGGCCGCAGAGATTTCAATTTTTTTATAGAACTCTTTTTTTGAATAAGTGAATAGGCATATAATGCAGCTCTGGCAATGTTTCTTGCACCCTGTATCTTAATCTGCTTTATATCCCTTGTTATTTTATTAAAAATCCTCTTTTTATCAACCATTCTTATAAAAGAATATGAAAGTTTAAAAAATCTCTTTTTCTAATAGTTAAATGTTAGAGTCTTTAATTAATCCAAAAAGAGCTGAAAAGGGGCCGTGGAAAATGTTTTTCATCGGACTTTTGTATGCCTCTCTTTCTCTCCTGTTAGTTCATTTTCTGTTCAGAGGAGATTTAGTATTGTCAAAATTTTCAGGATTAATGGTTGTTTTGTTTTGCGTGATGTTTTCGCTTCCGTTTATATATTATGTAATCAAAAATGAAGAGGAGGAAGATGAGGAAGTAACAGGATTTTGGGGGGTATGGAAAGCACACAGAGATGCAATTTATGCCTTCATGTGGCTTTTTCTTGGATTTATTGTTGCTTTTTCATTCTGGTATATAATCCTGCAGAATCCAGATTTATTAAATGCACAGATAGAAACATATTGTAGCATAAACAGTCCGGGAAGCGTTGAAAACTGCGTTGCTGAATATTCCTTTACAAGCCAGATAATTTCCTCAAATGCAACAACAAAAGGAGCGAGATTTTTATCAATTCTCGGAAATAATTTTGGTGTTATGATATTCACTCTCCTCTTTTCCCTAATTTTCGGAGCAGGAGCAATCTTTATTCTGGCATGGAATGCGAGCGTTATCTCTGCAGCAATAGGCATATTCACCAAATATAAAATAAGCGAAATACCCATAGGAATGCTTCGTTATATGATTCATGGTTTTCCTGAAATCGCTGCATATTTTGTAACTGCTCTTGCAGGCGGAATATTCGGAGTCGGAATTATGAAGCATGGAATAGGCAATAAAAAATTCCTAAGGGTTTTATCAAATGTGGTAATTCTTATATTTGTTGCAATAGTTATTCTGTTAATTGCTGCATTGGTTGAAGTATATCTAACCCCTTTGTTGTTTAAGTAATTCTTATATTTATACTAACTAAACCTTTTAAAATAAAGATTTATTATAGATTAGAATGGAAGAGATAAAAGGAGAGATAACAACTGAAAAGGAGATAGAAAAAAGAAAAAAAGACATAATTAATTTTTTTAAGAAGAAAACTAACCTCTTTTTTTATGGAATTTTATCAATAATACTTATTATCAGCACATTTATCAGGACAAGACCAATTCCAAAATTAAAAGATATCACTACAGGCACATGGACTCTTGGACCTGACCTAGACCCTTTTTTATTCCTG
>MFWP01000005.1:4712-12975 GCA_001786415.1 Candidatus Pacearchaeota archaeon RBG_19FT_COMBO_34_9 | reverse complement strand
ATGAGATATGTCCCTCTGGCAAATATCTGTTCAGGAGATACTTGCACTCCTGTGAACACTGCAGGAGAAATGAAATTACTTTCTTACATGATAGCCTGGCTTAGCAAATTCCTGACAATTTTTGACAAAGAAGCCACAGTTACTTATGCTGCGATTATATTTCCTGTAATAATGGCTGTTCTGACAGGGATTGCCTTTTTCCTTTTTGCAAGAAAAATATTTTACAAGGAAGACAAAAAAATTGCAAATATAATAGCACTGATTGCAACTGCCTTTTTTGTTTTAATCCCTTCCCTGCTTCCAAGAACAGTGGCAGGAATCCCGGAAAAAGAGTCTGCGGCATTCTTTTTTATCTTCATAGGATTTTATTTTTTTCTGGAAGCATTTACTTCTGAAAAATTAAAAAGAGCATTAATCTTCGGGGCTCTTGCAGGAATCGCCACAGGAATGCTGGGATTAATCTGGGGCGGAGTAACATTCATGTTCTTAGTTATCCCAGGAGCTGTATTATTTGAATTTATTCTTGGAAAAATAGACAATAAAAGATTCTTTTCATATCTTCTTTGGATTATCGGCGCAATGATTATTATGATTCCTTTTTCAACAAGATACAGCCCCCTAAACCTGATTGCTTCTGTATCAACAGGATTATCTTTTGTTATTTTATTTATACTATTCATAGATAAAATTATATTTGAAAAGAAGATATTCGGCATTCATAAAAAGATTGAAAAGATTAAAATCCCGCGAAGGATAATTTCAATAATCATTGCAGGGATTATTATAACAATTATTGCTTCAATAGCTTTTGGAGTTTCTTTTGTCCCTGATATAGTTAAGAATATTATCTCAGACACGATCCATCCTTTGGCTCAGAGTCGGTTTGGTGTGACTGTAGCAGAGAACAGACAGCCTTATTTTATAAGTGAGTGGGCAGGGGAATTTGGCCCGACAGTATTTAATATTCCCTTATATTTTTGGCTTTTTTTTATCGGCTCTATATTATTTTTTGGTTATCTGATAAGAATGCTGGAAAAGAAAGAAAAAATAATCCTGACAGGAAGTTATCTTGTCATGCTTATCTGTTTAATCTTCAGCAAATATTCTTCTTCAAGCATTTTAAACGGAGAAAGCACCACGAGCATAATTGTTTATTTAGGGGGATTTCTGTTTTTTATAGGAAGCTGGGCATATTTCTATTATAAAAAATATAAAGAAGGAAAACTTCCTGTTTTTTCAGAATTAAATTTTGCATATATATTCTATCTTGTCACTTTAACCATGGCTATAATTGCTGCTCGCGGGGCAGTAAGGTTAATTATGGTTTTTGGAGCAGTAAGCCCAATAGCAATTGCCTTTTTAATAATAAAAAGCATACAGAGATACTTTAATGAAAAAGATGACGTCAAAAAATTATTTATTTTTATTATTACCTTATTGATATTGATTGCTTCTCTCTTTACTATCTGGACATATTACCATAGTGATAAAGGCATGGCTGAGAGCTATGTTCCGGGAATGTATCAATGGCAATGGCAAAAAGCAATGGCATGGGTAAGGGAAAATACACTTGGAAATTCTGTCTTTGCACACTGGTGGGATTATGGATATTGGCTGCAGTCTATAGGGGAAAGAGCAACAATCCTTGATGGGGGAAATGCAGTCGGATATTGGAATCATTTTATGGGAAGACATGTTTTAACAGGCAGTAATGAGAGAACAGCATTAGATTTTTTATATGCTCATAACGGAACTCATTTATTGATTGATTCCACAGAAATAGGAAAATATGGGGCATATTCAAGCATAGGCTCTGATGAATACTATGACAGATATTCATGGATTCCGACAATATTTATGGATGAAAGCCAGACACAGGAAACAAATAATGAAACACTTTATGTATATCCTATAGGGACAGTATTGGATGAGGATATAATAATAAATAAAGACGGAAAAGATATCTTATTGCCAAAAGGAAAAGCATTTGTTGCAGTTATAACTTTAAAAGAAAGAACAAATGGAGAGATAGGGCAACCAATGATATTTTTTGTATATAATGAAAAGCAATATTCAGAGCCGTTAAGATATATTTATATCAAAGGAAAATTATATGATTTTAAAGCAGGAATAGAGGCAGGAATATTTATTTTTCCAAGATTAGACCAGACATTAGACGGAAGATTAAGTGTTAACGAGAAAGGTGCGGCATTTTATTTGAGCAAAAGAACAGTTCATTCCGGAATAGCAAGACTTTATCTATTTAATGAAGAATCTGATTATTTCAAACTAGTTCATACTGAAGACAATCTTATAAATGAACAGCTTAAGGAACAGGGAATGAGTGTCGGAGATTTTGTATATTATCAGGGATTTCAGGGACCAATTAAAATCTGGGAAATATCATATCCAAAAGACATAAAACTCAACGAGAGTTATCTTGATACAGAATTTCCGGAAGAATTAGATACAACCTTGGGAGATTATTAATAAAATGGAAATATTGCTGGCAATTCCGTTATTCTTGTCTTTCTTTATTACCTTATTTTCTCTTCCAATCTGGATAAAAAGAGCAAATAAAGCCGGACTTACAGGAAAAGATATTAATAAAACTGGGGATAAGAAAGTTGCAGAAGCCGGCGGCGTTATAGTTATCATGGGCTTTATCACCGGAATCCTGTCCTATATTGCAATCAAGACTTTTTATTTTAAATCAAGCACAAATATCATAGAAATTTTTGCTGCTTTTGGGGTTCTGCTGATAACTGCTTTTGTCGGATTTTCAGATGATATTCTTGGCTGGAAAATAGGATTAAACAGGAGAACAAGAATAATTTTTCTGCTCTTTGCATCAATTCCTCTCATAGTAATAAATGCAGGGGGGTCCACAATTAACGGATTGAACCTAGGATTAATTTATCTTGTCTTTATTATCCCCCTAGGAATAGCAGGAGCTACAGCGACCTTTAATTTTCTTGCAGGATATAATGGATTGGAAACAAGCCAGGGAATTATACTTTTATCTGCACTTTCAGGCGTAACCTATTTTACAGGAAACAGATGGTTAAGTATTATAGGACTTTCAATGGTGGCAAGCTTGGCTGCTTTTTATATATTCAATAAATATCCTGCAAAAGTTTTCCCCGGAGATGTGATGACTTATCCTGTAGGCGCATTAATTGCGATAATTTCGGTGCTTGGAGGAATAGAAAAGATTGCTGTTTTCTTTTTTATCCCTTATATTATGGAAACAGTGCTTAAAATTCGCGGAAAATTAAAAAAAGAAAGTTTTGCCAAGGTAAATGAAGATGGAAGCCTGGAAATGCCTTATGATAAAATTTACGGATTAGAGCATTTGGCAATATATATCCTGAAAAAAATAAAACCAAATAAGAAAGTCTATGAAAAAGAGGTTGTGTATCTGATAAATCTATTCCAGATTCTAGTGGTAATCATTGGAATTATAATATTCAAAAGAGAAATATTCTTATGAAACTTAAACAATTTTTTCCTATAATAGGTGTTGCAATATTAATTTATATCATCATTAGAATAGAACCCCAAAGGATAATTGAAGAAATAAAAGGAGTAAATCTTCCTCTTTTTTCTGTTGCAGTTTTTTTTACATTTTTATCTCTTGTAACCCAAACAGCAAAATGGTCTGTAATTGCAAAAGTACAGGGAATAAAAATCAGATTTTTGGAGGCATTTAAAATAAATATAATAAGCTATTTTTATGGTTTTATAACTCCTGCAAAAATCGGGAATATTATAAGGGCAGATTACCTGAAAAAATATACTGGGGGGGATTTAAATCCCGGAATAAATAACTTTATTCTAGACAAAATCTTTGATTTATTATCCCTCATAGCAATAGTCGTTATCTTCTCCTTTGTTTTCAAGGATATTATCTCTGTAAATTATTTTTATTTTTCCCTCCTGATTCTTGCAGTATTTATAACTGCCATAATTATTTTTAAAAACGAAGAAAGAAGCAAAAATATCCTAAAAGTTTTTTACAGATATCTGATACCCAAAAAAATTAAAGAGAGATTAAAAGATAAATTTTATTCATTTTATAGGAATCTCCCCCAAAAGAGATATTACCTTCTTTTTTTAATGATAAATATGATAAATTGGATTATAATCTACCTATCCATATATTTTATAGGGCTTTCACTAGGAATAAGAATCTCATTTTTAATATTTTTGGCAATTATGCCTATTGCAACGCTTATAGGGTATATTCCGATTACTGTAAGCGGAATTGGAACCAGAGAGGCTGTTTTGATAGGACTTATGAGCTTATTTGCTGTAGAATCTACCAAAGTACTTTCAATGTCTCTTTTAAATATACTGATAGGGGGCATTATTCCTTCTATTATAGCAATCTTTTTAATAATAAAAATAAGAAATAAGACTGATGGAAAGACTAATCCTTATTATCCCGGCGCGTAATGAAGAAAAAAGAATAAGCAAGACATTAGATAATTACTGGCAATTTTTAAAAGAAAAAAAGAATAAAAAAGAGATAAAAGATTTTGAAATATTAATTATAGTAAATAACAGCAAAGATAAAACAGAGGAAATTGTAAAAGAATATTCAAGGAATTTCCCAGAAATAAGATATGTTGCATTTAAAGAGGGGGGGAAAGGCTTTGCAATAATAGAAGGGTTTAAAGAGTCACTTAAGGGAAATTTTGGCTTGATAGGATTTGTTGATGCTGATATGTCAACACCACCAGATGCTTTTTATGAATTAGTCAGAAACATCAAAGATTATGACGGAGTAATTGCAAATAGGTGGGTTAAAGAAAGCATCATGACCCCAAGACAGAGCTTAGCCAGAAGAATTATCAGCAGGGGGGGAAATTTTATTGTAAGAACATTATTTTTATTTCCATATTCTGATACTCAGTGCGGGGCAAAGTTATTCAGGAGAAAATTATTAGAAAAAAACATCAGCAAGTTAATAACGATAAATTGGGGATTTGACATTGCCCTTTTATATTGCTTTAAAAAAGAAAGCCATGCAAGAATAAAGTCCATACCTACTGTCTGGCATGATAAGGCTGGCTCAAAAATTAATATAACAAAAACACCACTAAGAACCCTTATGTCTACCATAAGGCTCAGGCTTATTCATTCCCCATTCAGATTTATTGTCAGATTTTACAGAAAACTCCCAAAAAAATGGCAAGTACATAACCCTCTCTGAATATTATAGTTAACCTACAAAAAGCTTTTATAAGAGATTTTTTATCTGACATATATGAAAATTCTTGTCGGATATCCTCCAACAAAATCTGAAAAGGGAATAGCATTATTAAGCCAAAACAGGCAATTTCAGTGGTTTTCCAACCCGACTTATTTATTCCCTGTAATATTGGGAAGCGCTGCAACTTTTTTAAAAGAAAGGGGGCATGAAATTATCTGGATGGATTCTATAGCGGAAAATATTTCCTTTGAAAGATTTACCGAAATAATCAAAAAAGAAAAACCCGATTTATTCGCTTTTGAAACAAAAACTCCTGTAGTAAAACAGCACTGGAAAATTATTGATAATCTAAAAGAAAAATTCCCTAAAATGAAGATAGCAATAATGGGGGACCATGTTACTTCTTTCCCTGAAGAAAGCCTTGAAAATTCAAAGGCAGATTTTGTTCTATGCGGGGGGGATTTTGATTTCAGCCTTGCGGATTTATGCAACTGGATTTCAGGAAAAATAAAAAAATTGCCTGACGGAATTTATTACAGGAAGAGCAGGAAAATTGCCTGTTCAGGAAAATTTAATTTAAAGCATAATCTGGATGAACTGCCCTTTATTGACAGGGAATTAACAAAATGGAAACTTTATGAAAAAGAATACAACCTGACAGGAAAACCCTTTTTTTATATAATGTCAGGAAGGGACTGCTGGTGGGGAAAATGCAAATTCTGTGCATGGCCTGTGCTGTTTCCAAGATTCAGAACAAGAAGCGTAAAAAATGTTCTTGATGAAATAGGGATGCTGATTAAAAGATATAATGCAAAAGAAATATTTGATGATTCAGGAACTTTAATGACAGGAGAATGGCTGAAAGAATTATGCAGGGGATTGATAGAAAGAGGATATAGCAGAAAAATAAGATATTCATGCAATATGAGGTTTAATGCCCTGAAGCAGGAAGATTTTATTTTAATGAAAAAAGCAGGATTCAGACTGCTGAAATTCGGACTGGAAAGTGCAAACCAAAAAACACTGGACAGGTTAAATAAAGGTATCAGGGTTGAAGATATTTTAAATGGATGCGAGATGGCAAAAAGAGCAGGATTAACCATTCATTTAACTATGATTGTCGGTTATCCCTGGGAAAGCAAAGAAGATGCATTAAGAACTTTTGAACTGGCAAAAAAATTAATGCAAAGCGGGAAAGCAGATTTGCTTCAGGCAACAATACTTGTTCCTTATCCCGGAACCCCTTTGTGGAAAGAAGCAAAAGAAAATAATGGGTTTTTATTTAATCCTTCAGAATATGAAAGATATGATATGAGGGAACCTGTGTTAAAAACTTCTGATTCAAATCCCAAAGAAATTGCTGGAATTTGCGGGCAGATCTATACAATTTTTTTAACTCCTTCCTATATATTCCAAAGGATGAAGAATATAAGGGGCTGGAATGATTTCAAATTTAATTTAAGGGGAGTAAAAGCAGTTTTTGGGCATCTAAAAGATTTTGGGAGGAAAGATGGGGCTCATTAAACATGCCTTAAATTTTATTTTATTTTCATTTGGGAAGATAACTCCCATAACAGGCCCTGTAAGAGTTCATTGGGATATTACAGAATTATGCAATTCAAAATGCAGGCACTGCACAAGATGGAAAATAAAAAACTCAAAAGATGATTTAAGCTACAGGGAATGCATAAAGTTCATAGATGAATTAAAAAAAATAGGAACACTTGCAATATCTTTTGCCGGGAATGAACCCTTAATGAGAAAGGATATTTATGAAATAATAGAGTATGCCTGCAGGAAAGGATTTGCTATCTCACTGAATACAAATGGGATTCTCATGAGTGAAGAAAATATAAACAGGCTTATCGACAACGGGGTCAGGAGCTTTATTTTTTCTCTTGACAGCCGTTATAAGGAAAAAAATGACTCAATAAGAGGAGTTAAAGGAGCATTTGAAAAGATTTTTGCCGCAGCAAAAATTATTAAAGAAATCAAAGAGAAAACAGGAAAAGAGATAACAATCCAGGTTACAACAGTTGTGAATAATGAGAATATAAATGACCTTGAAAAAACTGTTAAATTATGCAAAGATAAAGGGTTTGATAAGATAGTATTGCAGCCAATCCATAATATCCCGAAATATTTTGAAAGCGAGGAAGAATTAATCCCAAAAGAAGAAAATTTTCCTGAGATGGAAAGACAAATAAATTCTATCATCGAAAAATACGGAAACTTTATTGCTGTTCCGAAAGAATATCTCAAAAATTTCAGGACGTTCTTTGAAAATCCATTGTCTCTTCTAAAATACAGATGCGGTGCGTCATTTATTACCTGTGATATAAGAGCCAACGGAGATGTTGTTCCATGCCCTGTAGGATTTGCCAAGATGGGAAATTTACGGGAAAATTCATTCAGAGAGATATGGTTTTCTGAAGCAAGCAACAAAATAAGGAAGAATATCAAGAACAATAAACATCCGCTATGCTGGTTTGCATGCATACAGCCGATAAATATAACAAGCCATAATATAAGATATCTAAAGATAGGAAAAATAATTGATAAAGAATTTTTAAAACATGCTTTTTCCAAATTAAAATGAAATACACCTGGTTTCAAAGCTCAGACAATCTTGTCAAAAGTTATCTTGATGTAATATCAGGGGAAATAAAAAGAAATTGTCCAGGACTTAAGGCAATAATTCTGGCAGGAGGATATGGGAGAGGAGAAGGTGCTGTTGAATTTGCAAAGAAAAAACCAAGATTGCTGAATGATCTGGATATTTATCTTGTTACTAAAAAACAGATGAAAGATTCATTTCTTGAGAAGTTAGGGCAGAGATGCTCAAAATTAATAGGAAAAGGCGGACTTGAATACCCTGAAAATTACAGGGCAAAATTTGATTTTGATACTTTTTTTAATGTTGATCTAAGATGCATAACTTTTGGAAAGCTGAAGCATCTGCCTCCGACAGTAAGATATTATGAAATGAAAAATGGGACAACTCTGCTTTATGGAGAGGATGTAAGAAAAATAATCCCAAGTATG
>MFWP01000005.1:402-4703 GCA_001786415.1 Candidatus Pacearchaeota archaeon RBG_19FT_COMBO_34_9 | reverse complement strand
GATATTCCTTTCTCAGAAGGGCTTAGGTTTTTGTCAAACAGGATGATGAACATGTTCCTGTCGATGAAAGAAGAATATCTGAAAAAGAAACCCTCAAAAGATGAAACAGGAATTATCAATTATTATATCTGCAAGGCTTACATAGCCTGCTGTGATGCACTTCTCCTGTCTATCGGGAAATTTGCTCCTACTTACAGAGGAAGAGCAAAAATATTTTCAGATATATATAAAGAGGCTTTCCCAGACATGCATAAAAAATTCCCAGAACTTGCAGAAAAAGTAAATTATGCAATCAATTATAAATTAAATCCTGACATAAAAAAGATGGATTATAAAAAAGAATGGTTTGAGGCAAGAGAAATGATAACCGAAGTATTTAGGTATATTATCATGAAAAAATTAAACAAAAAGAATAGTTCCTGGCATGAAATAAACACATTATTGGTAAGGAATTTTGATAAAGAATATTTCAAAGATTATTCTTCCTTTTTGCTTAAGCCCCTATATTTAAATTTGAAGATTTTCAGGATTTTCTTAAGCAGATTAATTGCTTTTGCTCTGTCAGGATTATATTTTTTAAGGCTGAAAGAAGAAGTCGGGAAATTTTATTTCAAAGCTTTTTCATTCAAAGACCCAGGACTTAAAATAATGAGCATTACGCCATTAATTCTTTTAAGCTTGGGGAAAAATGGAGAATTCAGGCAGGAATATCTTCCAATCATAAAAAAAATTCTTGAAGAAGTTTATCCTGCAAGAAAGATTAGTTCATGGAGAGAAATGAAAGAAAATTACCTTGATGCTTATAAACTGTATTACTTAAGGAGATTTGTATGAAAACTCTGATTTTATTCCTTGATGCAATCAGTTCTACAGATTTTAACGAGAAGAACTGTCCATTTTTATGGAATCTTGCAAGAAATGGAGCTTATGGCTCCACAGAGATAATTCCTTCATGCTATCATACAGAATACAGCATGCTGTCAGGATGCCTTCCATTAAAGCACAATACCTGGACATGGTTTTACCTGAAAAAAAATTCCTCTTTTTCAAAGATAAAATATATTCTTCCCTTGCTAAAATTGCTCGAAAAATTAAAATTAAAAAAGATTGCAAGAAATATGGCAGATGTTTATATTAATCTTTTCAGGTTATTTTCCGGAAAGACAAGATTTCTTAAAAGTTACAGGATTCCTTTTGAATTAATAGGAGATTTTGAAATTGCTGTTGACAAATCTTATGTGGACCACAATCCCCTCCCTGTTCCGACGCTGTTTGATGTTTTCAGAGAGAAAGGAATAAGATATGCTGCAATGGATTATCCAACAATTTCTAATAATAAAGGGACTTTTTTTTATTTTGGAAAGAGTGATTTCAAGCAGCTCAGGAAAGTAAACAAATTACTAAGAAAAAATTCTGTTGTTTACGCCCATATCTGGGAGCTTGATGCAATAGAGCATAAATATGGTTTGCACAGCAAAGAAGCTCTTGAACACATAAAAAAATTAGATAACAGGATAAAAGAAATTATATCTTCATGCAAGGAAAAGATAAGGGTGATAATTTTTTCTGACCACGGCGGATGTAATGTGAAAAAAACCAGAAACATTCTTCCATCGATAAAGGATTATTCTGAAAAATATTTTATTGGTTCTACAGATGCACAAATATGGCTTAAGGAGCCATCAAAAAAAGATGAATTAAAAAAAATTCTTAAGAAAGAAGGCTATCTCATTTATGATGAAGAGAATATAGGAAAAGAACTGAAAATCCCCTATAAAAGAGATTTTGTCGGCGATATGATGATTGCTGTAAAACCAGAAGAGCAGTTATATCCTGATTTTTTCAGGGATACCGGCAAGGTCGCATCTATGCATGGATATACAGAAAAAATGCCTGAATTAAACGGAATTTTTATTGCAAATGGCTTTGATTTAAAAACCAGAAAGATTAAAGATATGAAACTTTATGATATTATGCCAACAATATTAAATGCCATGAAAATAAAAATTCCAGAGGTATGTGATGGAAAACCAAGAGTCAAATAAAAAAGAGGGACTGAAATATGAAAGCAGTGCTTATCACACTGTCCTGCATAAGAATCCAATAGTTAAGATGTATTTCAGGTGGAAATTCAACAAAATAATCCAATTTGCAAAACTTGATAAAAATCAGTTAATACTTGATTTTGGGTGCGGGGATAAATGGCTTAAAAAAACTTTACCTGAATATAATCTAATAGGTTATGATTTGAACCCGAAACAGACAGAGATTAAAGATTATAGGGTATTGCATCCTGATAAAATTTTCCTGATAGACGTTTTTGAACATCTTCCCCTGGAGGAAATAAAAAAAATAATAAAAGATTTTAAAAAAATGAACGCTAATTTTGAATTAATAACCTCTATTCCTACCGAGAATTTGATTTCACGAAAAATAAGAAAACTCGTCGGCAAACAGGAAAGAGCCCCTGATCATATAACTTCGTTAAAAGAAATATGGCCTATTTTAAATTCTGAAATGGAACTTGTTAAAAAGATAAACTTTCTGACTATCGCATGGATTGCAAAGTTTAAGAATAAAACTATTTAGAAATCACCTTAAGAAACATTTTGATTCCAGTTATATTTCTACCAAATTGCTTTAAATTGAATATCTTGCCAAAGATATATCTTGGCCTAAGATAAAATCTCCTGTATGCTTTTTTTTGCATTTCAAGCAATTCATGCTCATCTTTATATCCGCTTGGAACAAAGGGATTTCCGCTCAAATCAAACTTTCTTACCATCTGATTGCCTACAATCCTGCCGTATTTTTCGCTGTGATTATATAATTCTGTTCCAGGAAAAGCGATTGTTGTATGAAACTGGACAAATGCAGGATTCCATTTAATCAGCAGAGAAATTGTTTTTTCCACAGCTTCTTTTGTTTCTCCTGGAAGTCCGAGCATCATGCTGCATCTTGTCTCTATTCCTGCTTCATGCGTCTCTTTCAAAGCTCTTTCAATGTCTTCTACCTTAACCCCTTTTTTAATGCTGTCCAAAGACTCCTGAGCAAGACTTTCTATTCCATATAAAATAGACATGCACCCTGCTCTTTTCATTAATCTTAACAGTTCCAAATCAACCCTATCGACTCTTGTCTGGCATGTCCAGACCAGATTCATATTCTCTTTTTCCATAAGCCCGCACAATTTTATAACCCATTGCCTGTCCATGGTAAATGTCAGGTCATGAAAATGTATTTGTTTTGCTCCCTGTGATTTCAAAAGCTTCATTTCTTCAATGACATTTTCAGGGCTTCTTGCGGTTCTGACATTTCCCCAGATTACATTTAAGAGACAGAAAATGCATTGATATGGACATCCTCTGCTGGCAAGAATATCAAAACACGGCTCTTTTATTAATTCATGAGGAAGTCTTTTATAAGCAGACTGGTCAAGCAAATGCCGTGCAGGAAACGGAAGCACATCAAGATTTTTTATTGGCTCTCTTGGAGAATTAATCACTATTCCTAAATTTTTCCTGTGTATTAATCCTTTTATATCTTTTAACGGTTTATTATCTGCTATATCAAGCAGGGTAAATTCTGGATCTCCGTAAATAGAGAAATCAATATTTTTGTTTCTCTTCATCAGAGAAACCATCAAATCCGGCTTGTAACTCCAGAACAGGCCTAATTTTATCTTATCATTCAGTTTAATAGACTTGCTTAATTCATTTGCAGAATCAACAGCCCACCTGCACCTGTCAAATGTGGTAAGGCAAACCATGTCAGGATTAAAATTTTCTATCTCTTTTATAATTGAAGATTTGTCCATCTGTAGAGCCAATGCATCTAAAATTCTTACATTATGCCCTGATTTTTCCAAAACAGCTCCGATAATTGCCAAATCTAAGGGGGTAACTCTGTTCTCAAAAGTTGATTCTTCCCTTGATAAATCCTCCAAAATATTCGGGGGGGAAATTAGCATTACTCTCATTTTATCAACATCATCTTAATTATTTATAAATTATATGGAGGATTAAAATCATATGAATTATCGAGAATGATTTAAAATATATTAATGAATATAAGAAAATTTAAATAACACAATTAATGGGTTGAATATAATGAAAACCATATTAATTGAGCCAAATATAGATGGTTATGCCATGTTTCCGACCATGTCTTTGGGAATCCTAAAGGGGTATATAAACAGCAAATCAAAACACAGGGCTGAGATAATTGATTTTGCATTTCATAAAGAAGATTGGGAAGCATATTTATTAAAAAAAATAAATGAAGAAAAACCAGATTTAATC
>MFWP01000005.1:0-203 GCA_001786415.1 Candidatus Pacearchaeota archaeon RBG_19FT_COMBO_34_9 | reverse complement strand
TTAATTGCAAAAATATAGAAGGAATCTGGTACAAGAAAGGAGAAACAATAATAAAAAACAGGCAGAGAAGGCTTACAGAAGATTTGGATGAATTGGGATTTCCTGAATGGGATAATTTTGATTTAGAAAAATATTTCCTCATAAATGACAATCATCTTCCGATAATGGCTTCAAGAGGATGTCCTTATGACTGCACTTATTGC
>MFWP01000004.1:1978-12407 GCA_001786415.1 Candidatus Pacearchaeota archaeon RBG_19FT_COMBO_34_9 | reverse complement strand
ATATTGAAATCCTGAATGAGGAAGAGAAAGCAATAGCAAATAAACTATTTAATGAATATTACCCAAGAATTCAGAGGCTTGTAAAAAGTCCCCTGTCCCTAAAGATTCATTTCAAAGAATATGACAAAGAAGGGAAAAAAAAGAAATATAGCATAAATGCAGAGGCTATTTTCTCAGGAGGAAAAGTTATCAGTTCAGATTCATGGAGCTGGGATTTTGCAAGAGCAATTCATAAAGCCATGAAAAAGTTAGAAACTGAAATTGAGCATAAATTTCATAAAGGAGATTTTACAAAATAAAGAAATAATTATCTCGCAGTCACAATCTCCAAAGCATCCCTGTGCTTTAACTTATAATCTTTGCCCAAAACCTTTTTTGTCCTTGCATCAATTGCCCTGATAAAATTTTTTCCGAAGTCTGTATGAAGAAAAAAGGCGAAATCAAGTGCAGTTGAGCCAGGAGGAAGCAGGAAGCAGTCAGGCAAAACTTTTCCCTTGCTGTCTGCAAGTTTGTGCGCTCCTGCAGGAAAAATCGCAATATAATTCAATAAATTAAAAATAGCATAATTCAAAATTTCCTGGACTCCTGTTCCTGTCTCATACTCATCTAAAACATTTTTCTTGATCTTATCCAAAGCCTGTTTTTGCTTGTCATTCAGATTTTTTTTAATTTCAAAATTTCTTTCTCCGGGAATATAATCAATAAGTTCTGTTTTTGCAGCTTCTCTTAGCGCAAGCTCTGAATCAGCAGAACATGGAATAATTACCAAGTTGGGGAATTTCTTTTTTAATTTCTCATAATTTTCCTTTCCATTCTTGGTATCAATTTTATTTGCTGCAATAATCATGGGCTTGCTTTGCTTTCTTAATTCAGACGCAAATTTGAGAACCTGAACCTCATTCCACAAACTTGGTCTTACAGGAAAATTCAGTTTCAGCAATGCTGATTTCACCTGTTCTTCATTAACTTTCAGCCCTGAAAACTGGTTTGCTACAGCTCTTGCAAAATTTTCCTCTTCCATTTCTGCTTTTCTTGCAAAACTTTTCCAAACTTTTAACAAAATTCCCAAAAACCATTTGTCAATTTCCTCTTCAAGAAAAGTAATATCTTTGGAAACATCATAATTTTCAGTCGGTTTTCCTGTTTCATCAGTAGTTCCTGAAACATCAACTATATGAATAAAAACATCTGCCTGCCTCAAATCATCAAGAAACTGGTTTCCCAGCCCTTTCCCCTCGCTTGCTCCGGGAACTAATCCTGCAACATCCATTAAATCCACAGGCACAAATCTTTTATGATTTATGCAAAATCCGTGATTCGGCTGGCATTGGGTATTAAACTCCTTGTCAATGCAGTCAACTTTTACATAGCCAACTCCGTGATTTGGCTTTATTGTAGTAAATGGATAAGAAGCAATTTCAACTTCTGCCAAAGTTGCAGCTTTGAAGAACGTGCTCTTTCCCACAGAAGGCTTGCCTACAAGTCCGATTAACATTTTATTGAATAAAATAATAGTTATTTAAATTATTCTGAGATTATTATTTTCCTTTTTCTTCCTCTTTTTTCCTTCTCCTTTTTATCAATAATAGGATTATTAGGATAGCAATGATTAATATCCCCATTACAAGAAGGAATAATATGAGCCCAAAAACATCTTCTAGACTCCTTTTAAGAACTTCAAAATGCGCACTTGACGGAGCAACACCACCGGGATAAACAAGTTCCAGCCCTATTACATAATCCCCTAAAGGAAGCATGCCTGTCTCAAAATTACGTTTGAATTCTATTGCATCTTCAACAAGAACTGTTTCGCTTTGTGTAAGATAGACTTTTCCTGCATAATTCTTAATTACATAATTTAATGTTACATCAAGCCTTTCCTTGTCTCCCATTGGAATTAAATTTACTTTTGTCCTAAGCCGGCTTCCCTGGGACACCTTATAATCCCTGTTCAACACAACAATATTTGAGTCAAATAAGAGGAGTTTTGTTTTTATGTTAAGAATACTTAAAACCTCTGCACACCCAATTTTTAATTTTACAGGAAAATTTCCTGTTTTATTCTTTGCAACAAAGGTTACTTCCAAATCCTTAGTTTCTCCAGGTTCAAGGGATAAAGTAGTAGGATTAAAAAGGACACCATAATCATCAGTATTTTGTATTTGAACAAGATTTATTATAGTCTTTACATTATCATTATTTGTAACTTTTATTATTACAGGTTTATTTGTTCCAACTGTAAGTTTTATGTTAATCTCTGTTGGATTTGTTATAATTTTACATATTGGAGCCACTCCTGGTTCTCCGCCTGCCCCCCCTCCTCCTGGCGGACTTACAGGCTCAGCTGTGCATACTCCGCTAGTGCATGTAAAACCAGCACCACAAGTCCCGCAATTGAGCGTTTTTGCACAGCCATCGCTCCATGTATCACAATCATAGCCTAATTTAGCGCAGGTAGTAGGAACACAGAAAAAACATTGTTCTATATCATTCCCTGAAGTAATACATAACTGGCTGTCTCCTCCTGAATTTATTGAAATGGTATCTGCAGAAATAACCGGAACAAGTATTAAAAGAAAGATAAAAAATAATCTTTTGTCCATGGCTATAAAAGAGGAACAGAAGTTTTTAATGTTTCCTAAAAAGTTTGTTTAAAGCAGTACAATATTCTTTAAAAAATAAGCCAAATAATATAAGTCATGAAAATAGCAATAATAACTGATGCAATCTACCCTTTTACGCTTGGAGGCTCTGAAATAAGAAATCATAAAATAGCAAAAAGACTTGTAAAAAGGGGGCATGAAGTTCATATTTATGGAGCAAAATTATGGAAAGGAGAAGATATAAAAAAAATTGATGGGGTGGTTATTCATGGAGTTTCAGATTATCAAAATTTATACAATAAAAAAGGAAAAAGAAAGCCGGGGGAATCGCTATTTCTTTCCCTTAAAACTTTCTCCAAATTGTTAAAAGAGGATTATGATTTGATTGATAATGCCTCTTTTGTATATTTTAACTGCTATCTCACAAAATTAATTTCAATTATTAAAAAAAAGCCCCTTGTATTTACCTGGCACCAATATTTTGGAGATTATCTGAAGGGATATTTTGGGAAGCTAAAAGGAACAATTGCAATGCTTCTTGAAAGAGGTTCTGTAAGCCTGTCAAAGAATAATATAGCTGTTTCATCGCAGGTAAAATCAGAGCTGGAAAAAAGAAAAGCAAAGGGCAGGATAGATATTGTTTATAATGGAACAGACACAAAGCTTGCAGGCAAGGTAAAAGCCAGCCAGAAAAAATATGATTTAATATTTGCAGGAAGACTGAACTATCAAAAAAACCTTAAACTTCTCGTTTATTCAGCGAATTTGCTCAAAAAAGATTTTCCGGATTTGAAAATCTGTATAATTGGTTCTGGCGAAGAAAAAAGAAAGCTTCAGGATTTAATCCACAAACTCAGATTAGACAAAAATTTCTTTTTTGCGGGAGAAATAAAAGATAAAAAGAAAGTTTTTGAGCTTATGAAATCTTCAAAGATTTTTGTACTTCCTTCTTTGATGGAAGGTTTTCCTCTTACATTAATAGAGGCAAATGCATGCGGCTTGCCTGTGATAGCAACAAAGACAAAACATAATAATATTTCCGAGTATATCAAAGAAAATGAAAATGGAATTCTTTGTCTGCCCACCCCTGAATCTTTTTCAAAAGCCATTTCTCTCCTTTTGAAAAATAAACAAGTACGGGAAAAAATGTCCAAAGAAGGAATAAAGAAAGCAAAAGATTATGATTGGGAAAAAATAACAGACAGGCAGGAAGAGTATTATAAAAGAATAATCCAAAGAAAAATATAATTTTTTTTTGCCTATAATACATAAAAAGGATGATTTAATAAAATTAAGATAAGAAAATGTGGGGATTAAGTCTTTCATTGGCAAAATTCAAGTTCAAATTAAGAAATGAGGGAAGCTATCTTGGAATCATTTGGTATCTATTAAATCCGCTTCTTCTTTTTACGTTGCTTTTTTTTATCTTTAATAATAGGATAGGGGGAAACATTCAAAATTATCCACTATATCTCTTAATAGGAATAATTATGTTTAATTTTTTTCAGTCCGCAACCTCGGATGTTTCAACAGTAATATTAAACAACAGGGGGCTGATAAAATCAATAAAATTTCAAAGAGAATCCCTTATTCTTTCAGAATTGTTAAAAGCATTATTTTCCCATATTTTTGAGATTGCTGTTTTTATAATATTTTTGATAATCTTTAAAGTGAATCTTGCATGGTTAATCGCTTATCCATTGATAATTGCATTCTTCTTCATCTTTGTTTACGGCATTTCTCTTGCACTTTCTGCTTTTACTGTCCACATAAATGATACACAGAATATCTGGAATTTTATCACAAAACTCCTATGGTTTGCAACACCGGTATTTTACGAAATAGGCGGGCAGACAAGATTATTTATTCTTAACCTAATAAATCCATTGTATTATTTTATAACAATTACAAGAGATACTCTGGTTTACAACAGGATGCCTGAGATATGGATGGTTCTGATGGCAGGGATATTCTCTATTTGTGCGTTTATAATCGGCTGGACAATCTTTAATAAAACAAAAGAAAAATTCGCTGAAAGAATATGAAAAGGATAATTATAAAAAATGTATGGAAAAAGTTTGAAATTGGAGCAAAAAAAAGACAGAATGCCCTTGAAAGATTTATCGCTCTTTTTTCTGGAAAAGAGTCAAGAAAACAGATGTGGGCATTAAAAGATATTTCATTCAATGCTGAAGCAGGAGAGATTATAGGCATAATCGGGGAAAATGGCTCTGGCAAGAGCACATTATTAAGAGTTATAGCAGGTATATACAACACAGATAAAGGGATTGTAAAAACAAACGGGAAGATTTCTTCCCTGATAAATCTTGAAGCAGGAATGGACCCAAGATTAAACGCCAGAGACAATATCTATCTTTGCTGTTCAATTATGGGATTAAAAAACAGGGAAATAAAAGAAAAATTTGAAGAGATAATTTCTTTTGCAGAGCTTCAGGAATTTGTGAATACTAAGCTGTATCAGTTTTCCTTAGGGATGATATCAAGGCTTGCTTTTTCTATAATGATTCATAGTGCAATGCACAAAAAACCGGAAATTCTTCTGCTTGATGAAATTTTTACAGTAGGAGATGAGCATTACAAGAATAAATGCATGGAAAAGATAGAAGAAATTATGAAAAGCGGGGCGACAATTATAATGGTAAGCCATAATTTATCAAGAATTAAAAAACATTGTAAAAGGATTATATGGCTTAACAAAGGAAGAATAATAATGGATGGCAGGGAGGGGGTTCTGGATAAATATCTCAAAACTTCGGGATGACTTTTTTGAGAAGCTTATAAGTTTTGGGGGAATATTTTTTTAAAAAAATTCCAGCTTTTCCAGCAAAGATATTAAAATTTCTTCGGATAATTTTCCCAAATTCGGGAATAGAACAAATAAGAAACCTCAGTTTAATGTAAGAACAATAAGTATGCTCAATTAAAAAATTCCATCTTTTCCTCGGACTTTTTGTTAGATTTAAATCGATGTATTCTGCTTTTTCAAGATTCTCTTTCCATTCATCATAAATAAAATCATTTCTGCCCCATGGCCTTTTAGAAAAAAAGTAAATAAAATGGAGGATTATTGCATCAAGATTTTTCAGTTGTATATGGGCATAATCCCCTATATAATCCGTCCAGAAATTATAGACTAATGGCAATCTTTTCCATTTTGTAAAATATAAATTAAGAATTGTTTGTTCCCCATATTTATCTATGTGGAGGGTTTTTTTTGATAATTCAATTAGTTCAGGAAAGATTTCTTTTTTGATTATTTTGCTTGGAAAGGCTATTACTCCTGCATTAAAAGATGGAATTTTCAGGTTGTATTTCCTGTTTAATAAATCAAAAATTTTTTTCTTTTCATAAGTGCTGTTGTCAAATTGATAAATAAGTTTAGTTAAATAAGAATCACTAACAGCAGAAAAACTTTTTACTTTTGTCAGCCTGTCAAGTGAAGCTCTTACTATAATATCCCCATCTAAATAGACTATAATTCTCCATTTCTTGAATTCAGGGGTAAAAAGGTAAAATTTATCCAGTACTGCAGGATGATATTTGTTTATTTTCTTATCATGGAGAGGTTTGCATTTCTTTACAATAATCCCTTTGTCCCTAAACCATTTAAGCTCTTTCTCAGGAATTTCATGTGCAAGAAGCATATAATCGCCTTTCCATCCTGCATTCCAGTAAACGCTTGAAAATAATTGCTTTGCCTGGTTAATGTAATTTTTGTTCGCCAGTGTAACCAATAAATCTTTTTTCATGTTATTTTTCTCTCCATACCTGGTTAGCCCATATAGAAAAGCAAACCATATTGCATTTCTCCCCCATACAATATCTAAAATTATCTTGTGCTCTCATTTTTTGATATTTTTTCCCATTCCAGACTTTATCAAATGAACTTTCAAATAGATTTCCCATTACGTGCCTGCCTTGACAGCATGAACAAACATCGCCATTAGCCCGGATAATTGCCTGAAGCCATGAATAAGCACAATCATTTGTAAATGGATTAGGATTAAAATCTTCAACATATTTAGATGAATATTTATCAATAGGTAATTTAAAATCTTTCCAATTGTTGTTATTTTTTATAATTGCATACCCAATTTTTTTAGGGCATGAGAATCTTATCTTGTATTTATCTGCAAGTTTCTTTCCTTCTTTAAAATAATAAACTGCTTTTTCTATATTATAAGTAAGATGCATTCTGGATTTATCGCCTAAGTTTACTGCCCCAAAAAAAACATCCCTTATTCCTAATTCATATGCAAGTTCTATTATCTTTAGAATTTCAGAAACCCAGTTAATTGCAATAGTACAACTCAGTCTTATATGAAATCTGTCATTTTTTCTGTGTTTATATCTTTCTGCATATTTTTTCAGATTATTTTTAAATTGTTCAAATGATGCTCCTCTTCTTATTGCTTCATACATTTTGGGAGTAGCTGCTTCTAGTGAAATATTTACAAATACTCCTCTTTTATCTAATAAATCCAATATTTTATCGCTTAATATTGTTCCATTAGTAAAAATTTTAGGTAAGAAAGAATATTTCTTTGTGTCATTAAGAAACTTTGCAAGGTTTTTTGACAGCAATGGCTCGCCAAAATAATAAAAATCAACTTCTTCGGCTTTCTTCAAAAAAGGTTTTATTTTATTAAATAATTTAATGGGGAATTCTTTATTTTCAGAAGAATAATATTTTCTATCGCACATAACACAATCTAGATTACATTTCTGAGTAGTTTCTATAAACCATTTAATAGGATATGATTTTAATATTGGTTTCTTTTCCTGAATTTCTTTTATGTTTAATTGAGTATTGCTTGCCATTTATTCATTTTTTCTTTTTAGTTTATGGTATAATGCGGGATGATTATCTCTCAAAAAAATTCCTGTTTTTCCCATGAATCTTTTAACATATTCCTTTATTTTATTTATTTTTCTTATAAAAAATCCCGCCATATTAATCATCATGCTAAATAAGATATATCTCAGATTAAGATAAAGTTCATATACATAAATTCTAAAGCCACTCCATTCTAAAGCTGGCTGTATTTTACTTAAGTCAATAGATTCTGCTTTTTCAAGATTCTCTGTCCACTCATTATAAAAAACATCATCTGTCTCCCATGGTTTTGTATTTTGGAAAAATTTGCTTGAGATGAAATGTAATACTATTCCGTTTACATCTTTGATATTAATCCTGCATGAATGGCTTATTGAATAATTCCAGAGATTATAGGCTATTGGTAATTTTTTCCATTTTTTATAAAGAAACAAGTTAATAATCCCCTCTTCCCCAAAGTTGCTTAATTCTTTGTATTCATTAAACAAGGATTTTAATTTGTCAAAGCTGTCTTCTTTTATGATATCCGAGTTAAAAATCATGACTCCTGAATTAAAAGTCCGGCAGTTAAGATTATATCTATTTTTTATTTGATTGTATAACTCTTTATTATTAACTGCCAGTTGATTTCGAAGCTTGGGCCTGTCAAAAACATCTGTTCCGTAAAATCTGTTTAATTTCGTCAATCGGTCTAATGAGGCTTTTACAATAATGTCTCCTTCTAAGAAAAGGATATTGTTCCATTTTTTAAATTCGGGGGCAAAAAGATAAAATTTGGATGTAACAACAGGGGGTCTTATTTCTATAACCCCAATTGGATTGTCAGATAAAGGCTTGCATTTCTTTACAATAATCCCTTTGTCCCTAAACCATTTAAGCTCTTTCTCCGGAATATCGTGGGCAAGAAGCATATAATCCCCTTTCCATCCTGCATTCCAGTAAACACTTGAGAACAGTTGTTTTGCCTGCTGGACATAATTTCTGTCTGCAAGCGTGACAACTAAATCTTTTTTCTCTCTCATTTTACCATCCTTTATCTTTTTCATATCCCAATTTAATCAGCCAGTCTCCAAATAAGTTTTTGAATATCCGCTTAAGTTTTGGAGTAAAATGATTTTTCCAGTCTCCTGGAAGCCCTTGTCTTAAATGCTCTCCTTTTTTTTCTTCTCCAAGTTTTCTTTTTGCCCTATTATTAAAATGATGTTTCTTTGCAATTTCCATAAGCACAGGCATGTCCTTTTCTTCAAACCCCCATTTTCTAAATATTATTGGAAACCATTTTTCAGGATTAAGCAGAACATCCTCGTATTTAATTTCCAGAATATTTGGATTATTATAATCCCAGCAGGAATTCATATGTTGCAGCTGATTCCTTAATTCCCAAATTTCTAATAACAAGCCATCTTTCTTATTTATTGAATTTAATATTTCCTGAAAAGATTGGTTTAATCTGTTATTTTTTTTCCTGAACCATTCTTCATCACACCATAAATGGTAAAAATAACCAGAAACAATTTTATCTCTTGGGTCTCTAATCATATGGGTTCCCTTGTAAGGGCGGTTTAGTTTTTCAAAATTTATTGTATTCAGGTCAGAATCAGGGAATAACCAAATTTCAGTATCTTTTTTCAGTTTATTTTGGTCGCATATTTGAAGCTTTAATTTAAATTCTTTGGCTATGTCTGTCAATATATGACCAAACCAATATGTCCCGCTTTTATGATGAGTTATATGAATAATTAAAAGTTTTTTAATGGAAGTTTTTTTCTTAAAAAGATTCATAAGATTTATTTTCATGTCTATCTAAAAAATCAGAGTTGATATTTTATAATTATTTCTCTATTTTAATACTTCATAAATATAATCCTTTTCACTATATACTTCTTTCATAAAATCGCACTTCTCCAGTTCAAATCTTGAAAGTATCAAATCAATTTTATTATTTTTGACTATTTTTTCTCTCCATTCACATGAAGCGAATAAGAAATCTGTAAAAAAATAGGGGTCGCCATATCCTTTCTTGTCCCGCATTATTCCAACTGGTTTTATCCCGCAACTATATGCTTTATTACCACAATCATCAAGTTTTATGGCAAGTTTATTATTTGACAAAACAGTTTTATTCTGATAATTTTTCTTGATAAAATCAATTGCTAATGCATCATATTCGTCAAATTCACTTTCATCAAAATCATAAAAATATTTATTTATCAATTCACCTCTATTAGAGCATATAAAAGAAGGTGCTACATAATTTCCAGTAAGAGGCACAGGAGAACATGGGAAATTTGTCTGATTCATTATTGTATATGAAACAGAATCTGCTGTCCTGCAAACTATCTTTATTTCAAAATCTCCATAAATAAGATTATCATACTTAAAAAAAGGAAGAAAGCTGATTTTTGAATAAGTGTAATTATAGATATCAAGTTTATAATACCCGCTAAAATCTTCCCTCTTGCATGCTTCTCGCCCATAACATCCCAATTCTCTAAGTGCCCACTTGGACTCAAGAAGCTTATCTTCTATTAATCCTTTTTCTGTTTCAATATCTGCAAAACATATAGCATTTTCTACTGGCTTTCCTTCTGAATCCAAAACTCTTACATAAATCTTTGGAGGAACAAAACCCATCTTATTTGTATGAGTGTAAAGATATGCACTTACCAATCCGCTTCCTATAATAAAATAACAAACTGTAAAAAGAACTAATATTTTCATCTTATATTCTTTTTTGTTGAAAATCATAAAAGAGAATATCAATACTCCTGCTAATCCATAAAAAATAAAGACATAACCGCCAATTCCACTATGATAAAATAAAATCCTCAAAATTCCAAAAAAAATAAGTGATATTGATAGGATAATTCCTATTATAAGAATTTTTTTATTTTTCATTTCTAAAATATCAAATATTTAATATGCCTCCACCCATCCCTGAATATTTTAAGTTTTGATTTTCCTGTTC
>MFWP01000004.1:384-1967 GCA_001786415.1 Candidatus Pacearchaeota archaeon RBG_19FT_COMBO_34_9 | reverse complement strand
TTTTCTTTTGCTTTTACAAGCAATTCAGACGAGAACTCCATTCCCTGCTTTTTTAAATTCAAAGATAAAAGCTTATCTCTTTTCATTCCAATAAATCCCGTGCATGATTCTTTTATGTTTAATCCTTTTAATCTAAGCAATTTGTTTATAATCCATCCTCCAAATCTGTTCAATACTGGAAGCAGATTTCTGTTTGTCCTGTATCCTACAACTAAATCATTATTTTTTAACTCACTTAGAAACTTTGGAATATCATTAAAATCATAACTTCCATCACAATCTGCCATAATAACAAAATCTTTTATGATATATTTTATTCCTGTTAAGTATGCACTGCCATATCCTCTTTTAATCTCAAAGACACATTTTGCTCCTTTCTTCTTTGCAACTTCTGAACTTCGGTCTGTTGAATTATTGTCTACCACAATAATCTCTGGATTACTACAAGCTTCTCTTATCTCATCTATGCAGAAACCAAGCGATTTCTCCTCATTATAACATGGCATAACCACACTTATTTCTTGTTTCATTTTATTTTCCCTTTCCCTTTTTCTACCATGGTAGGTTCTTTCATTTGCTTCTGCGAATGAAGGGGAACGAAGTGAGCCTTTCTTTCCTTTAAAAGAACCCCCTTTAACACCATTCCGTTGCACCCAATCTACACAGACTTTGTTTCATCTTCTCGTTTTCTTCCTTTGCCACGTAGTCCGAAATTCCTAATGCTACGAATACTGTAATTTCACAATCCTTTTTATCGCAGAAATCATAAGCAATTCCAACTACTACTCCCCCTGTTATATCCCCTTTTTTCATTGCATAGCCAGGTTTGGATGATGAAATAAGCCAGTCTCCAGGTAGTATCTCTCCATTTTCATTTGTTGTGTGGGCAGGGACTAATCCAGCTAAAGCAACTGGGTAACCTTTTGCTCTCCCCACATTTAAAACGAATGTTTTTGAAATAAAACCAACTGCATTTTTTGAGTTTTTTTCACGGCATTTCATTATTGTATGACTTGCTGTTCTGTTTACGCATACTAAGTCCCCATAGTCAATATCATCATCTGTTGATTCTTTGTAGCAGGTTGCATTCCCGTTGCAGAAATTATTTTCTCTTGTTGCCTGAGTCTGCAAATTTTCGGCTATATCTGCACCTGTCCAGTATATTCCTGGAGCAGTTGTGCTTCCGCCAGTAAGATAAGCCCCACCATCAACTTCAAGAGTTCCCTTTATGAAAACATCGTCTTTGTTTGTTACCTGCCCTGAATTCGCTACGCATGAAGTTCCAAAGCAATTGTATGCTTGAGGGGTTGTGTTTCCAACAGTTATAGTATTTGCTATCCAGACATTGCTTGAATTTACATAAAGCATTCCTGATACATTAAGTGCTTTTGCATTGTTTGTAATCTCCATTAACCATGAAGAACCTAATGTTGAAACAGAACCAATTCCTATTCCAGAACTATTAGCATACAACATCCCAGATATATTTAATGCTTTAGCATTGTTTGCTATTTCAAGGAGATAGGCTGGAGCAGATACTCCTATTCCTATATTATTCCCAACAATTAAATTTCGTCCTACAT
>MFWP01000004.1:0-126 GCA_001786415.1 Candidatus Pacearchaeota archaeon RBG_19FT_COMBO_34_9 | reverse complement strand
AACCGCCATAATCAGCATTATATTCTGTCATATCCCCTGTTGCTGGATTTACTTTTACAAGTTTTGTTGAACCATAAGGGACTAGCCAAATATTTTCTCCGTCAAAAACTCCCCCCCAAAAATCAG
>MFWP01000003.1:32089-38510 GCA_001786415.1 Candidatus Pacearchaeota archaeon RBG_19FT_COMBO_34_9 | reverse complement strand
TTTATTGTCTGCTTAATTCCAAAGTTTTTTAAACTAATTTTCTTGATAACTATTTATGACAGAAGGAAAAATTGTTCAATTCAGGCGTGGAAGGCATACTGTTACTGAAAAGCATTTTCTTATAGAAATAAAAGGAGTTTCAGAAAAGAAGGATGCAGAGAAACTTGTTGGAAAGGAAGTAATCTGGACAAGTCCTGCCAATAAAAAAATAAAAGGCAAGGTTTCAGGAGCTCACGGAAATAACGGCTTGATGAGGGCGATATTTGAAAAAGGGCTTCCCGGACAGGCATTAACAACAAAAGTGGAGATAAAGAATTAAAATGAAAGAAGAAGTTATTGAGATAGTGTCAGGGACTCCAACTCTTATAACCCATCTTATTGATGAAGTGTATGGATGTCCTCATCTGTGGGACGGATGCCAGGATTATATATTCAAAAGCTATCCAGGATTTGATTTAATATACACAAGAGAATATCTTACTTCACCCTTTAAAGCAAAACTTGTCATGAGAGATGTTGATAAAAGGGTAAAAGACAAGCTTGTTTATCTTGCAACAACAAAAAATCTGCCTATTTTTGAAAGACGCGATGTTGATAATCTGATCAAAAAACTTAAAAAAGAAAGAAAAAGGCTGTTTAAGCCAAAATGCACTGAAAGTTATGCAGGAGATATGATTTAAAATGGCAATGAGAAGATCTTCGTCATATTCAAAGAAACATGTTGTTCCTTATACAAGGACAAGCAAGAGAAAAGAGAAGGCATACATAAAGGCAGTTCCTCCTTCAATGATTGTAAAATTCAGGATGGGAAATCTTGAAGCATATGAATCAGGAAAATTGCCCCATATTATAACACTGATTACTCCTGAAAATGTTCAGATAAGGCAAAATGCCATTGAAGCATGCAGGCAGTTTTTACATAAGAAACTTGATACAAAATTTAACGGACAGTATTATTTCAAGATAATCCCCTTTGCGCATCATGTTCAGAGAGAAAATAAAATGCTTGCTGGTGCAGGAGCAGACAGAATGCAGACAGGAATGCAGTTATCTTTTGGAAAAACAATTGCAAAAGCAGCTATTTTAAAGAAGAATGAAGGAATAATGCTTATTGCTGTTGCAAACCCAAAGATGGTTTCTTTTGTCAGGGAAATCCTGAAGCAAATCAGGGCAAAACTTCCCTGCAAGACTAAGGCTTTATATGAGGTCAGAAAGTAATTTTCCTCTGTTTCTTTTTCCAGAGATTAATCTGCTAATAACAGAACAGCCTGCTCCGATTACTGTATTGTACACAGTTCCTATTAACATTATTGTAAAGATGACTTTTGCTAAGATTTTCATTTTATTTATAATCAAAAACTAAGAACCCCTTATAAAGTTAACTAATAAGTGGTAACAAATAGAAATGTTTATAAATGCCTTTTTTCTTGACTAACCATGGAAAAAAGAAACTCTGAAGAGGAAATGGAAAAGGCTGAGGAAGCAAGAGCTCTGATTGTTAAGAAAACTCTTGAATCAAAATTAATACAAAGTTCTATCGGTTCTAATCTGGTTAAGAGTCAACCTTATGAATATGCAGGAAGATTAGGGCTGCAAAGCGCAGAATCTGTTTATGAACAGACAATGCTGAGTGATGAAGCCAAAAAAATAAGGGATGGACTATATACTGATAAATTAAAAGAAGGCAAGCAGATAGGGGTTGCCGGAGAACCTGCTTATCCTTCAAATTATGACGTTTCTTTAAAATTAATGAAAGAAGCTAATGAAGTTATGGCTGTTGCAAAGTTAAGCGAACTTGAAAAAATTGCCAAGGAAACAGGAGCTAAATTAAGTTTTGAAGTTCCTGCAGAATTGAAAGATTTCAGTCAGGTTGAATTAATAAAGAAAGCATATAACCCGAAAACAGGAGAAGTTGATATAAAGAAACTTGATGAAAAAGAAAAGGATGCTCTTGGTTTTTACCAGACTCTTAGTGAAGCTTATATGAGAGCATGCGCATTAAAAGCAAGCCAGGCGAATTATTTCGCAGATTTAAATGCCCAGGGAAAACAGATTGCTGATAAATACGGGAAAGAAGATTTAGATAAGGCTAAATATTAAAATGACAAAATTAGAAGACAAACTTTTACTAACCAATAAATCTAAAGGGAAAGGAGCAATCCTGGCAGGTAATGTGTTAATGGTGGCTGGGTTGATTACTCCTGTTGGAACTTGTGCGTATTCTCTTTTTGCTCTTTCTCAAGTATCAGTATTAGATCCGGCTTCATTAATTGCTGGGGGAGCAATAGTTGGTGCAGGATTAATTACAAAAACATATGGTAAAATAAAACATTGGTATTATAACAGATAAAATGAGAAAATTCAAACTTAGTAATATTGCAAAAGAAAGTGAAGAGATAATTCTTGAAGAGACTGTAAAAGGAATGAGTGAAGAACAGAGATGCAAGTATCTTGATGAATATGCAAGTTTTCTTTTACAAGTTAATTCGTATAAAATATAGAAAGAATTAATATTGTTTAATTTCTAAAATAAAAATGGAACAAAAAGATTACAACCAGAAAGAACTTGAACATATAGTTGGAAATGCACTTCGTTACCAAGCAGAATATCCTTATTCTGAAAGTGTTGTTAAAGAGACTTTGAAAGATTTAGAAGTAACTGAAGATGTTGCAAAAAAAGAAATATCAAATTATAGGAATAAGTCTAAGCAAAAAAGTTTGGAAGCTGAGATTCTTAAAGAAGATTTGAGAAAGGTTACAAAAGTTATTACATATCCCATTCTAGCAAATACTTTTGCACCAACCTTATTCAGAAAAGTTTCTAAGAATTCAGGTGATGCTAACGCCGCAGCAGCAACATTTGGGGGATTTATAGTAACAAATATCCTTGTTTATTCTACTCTTGGGATTACTGCCCCCGCATTAATTCTTCCTTTTTTAGGAATACAATTAGCGACAAATGGAATAAGCGGAATTTATGAATATATAAGACACGTAAAAGAGAGAGCAAAAGAAAAATTTAGGAAGAAAAAGAATTAATTCTTAACTGCTTACATTCTGGTTAACTAACTCAGCCATTACTCTCATAAATTCCTGGGTTCTTTCCTGCCATGCGTCAATTTCAACGCCCTTTAAATCTGTGGTTTCTCCGTGGCTGATTTTTTTGTGAAGCATGAGCAAGTCCCTGTACCATATAACATATTTCATTTTTAGTCTTCCTTTATCAGCAAAAATTTCCTTTAAATCAGCAGGAATATGCTCAGGAGATGCAGGAGGAATATTTGCAGAAATCAAAGCTGCATGGCTGGAATCAACCATTGCCCAATATAATCCTTCAATAGCATTTAATTCAGCTGCTCTGCTTCTAAGAAAATGAGTCGGAGCTCTCTGCAGGCAGTTATAAATTGCTTCCGGAGTTGATTTTATTTTTCCGTTCAGCAATAAAAATTTCAGGGGCTCAAAAAATCCTCCGAAATCAATCATGGCTTCTCCGTATCTCAGAATATTTATTATCACAGGGTCGCCTTTCATCAGGTCTTCCCACCATGTGCTTAATTTTACAGTGTTAATATGCAAATCCTTCTGATACGGATTCTGCCTTAAAAGCCTGTCAAGTTCTTCCCTATACCATGCAATTAATTCCTGGTCCCAGATTATTGCTACATCATCAATTATAATTATAATGTCTATGTCTGAGCCTGCAACAGCATTCTGCTTTACAGAACTTCCGAAAAGCACAACAGATTTTATGAGCTTGTTGAACCTTTCATATGCTTTTACCGCAAAATCCATTGCGATTTCTGATTCAAGCTTTAACTGCAATGTCGGCGCTTTTATTTTTTTTACAATCATGGAAACTTTGGGCTTCTTCTGGATTTTTTTAGGAAGAGACGCAAAAGTTTCTTTTTTCTCTTTTTTTTCAGCAGAAGAACTCTCTTCTTTATTTTTTTTAATCACCATTTTTATTATAATGCTTTATATCTTTTTAAATATTATTTTGTGATATATATGTTATCTTTTTCTTTTAATGAAGGACAAAGCTAATGAAATTAAAATCATAATCATTCCTATTACTTCAGAGATTATATTAAAATTCGGGATTCCTACAACAGCTCCTGTCATCTTTGAACTAAATGCGATCAGGAAAATTCCAAGAATTCCAAAAATTGCTATAGCAACTTTTCTTTCAACTTCAGCATCATTAAGATTCAAAGCTTTTCTTTTTTCTGGCATATTTATTTATAATTTTTCTATTTAATAAATTATTCCATCGGACGTCCGCTCATTCTTCCTCCTTCTCCTCCCCCGCGCTGTCCGCCGAGTTCCATTGGCAGCCTCAAAAATCCTGCTCCAAATGTTTCATAATGCGTCTGCGGAAGCCACTGTCCTGCCAATCCTGCATAATAACTCTGCTGAAATCCGGCATTCTGGTTCCAGTATGGAGCCATCTGCATTGAATAAATAGGAGAGCCAAACGCTTCCAAGGTCTCCTTGAAAGGAGGAGTTCTTTGATGCTGCCACCAGCTTCCTGCCTCAATAATTTTTTTTGCATCAAATCCCTGCTGTCCGAGCTTGTCCATAATTTCCTTTATCGGGACATTGCCCATACCCATAGGCAGTTCTGTATGTTCAAATCCGAAATTATCAGAAAGATGAACATGCTTGACAAGAGGGGCAACTTTTTCTGTTTCCTTAATAATATCTTTCTCTGAAATTCCCTGCTTTCTCAGCATATTAATATGCCCGACATCCCATGTTACTCCGATTAATTTTTTTGCTGCATCTTCTGCCCTGCTCTCATTCATTCCCTCACTTTTTGCCCTTTCAACAAACTGCTTTCTTGATTCTTCAACCAGATTCTTCAAATCTTCTCCTGTGCTTAATGCAAAACCTGCAGGAGGATTTTCAATTGAAAGAATAGGGGATTTTTCTCCGAATTTTTTATATGCATTAAAAGCAGCATTTCCAAAAGTTTTTGAGGACTGCTCAACAGCAAATTTTTCTATCGGAACAAACATTTCAGGCGCAAGATTATTTTGCGGACTTTGCAGTTCATTTAAAAGTCTGTGCATTGCCCGTGATTCTCCCAGAATATCTGTTTTGTTGATAGATTGTAAGTCTTTTGCATAAATTTCTGAAAGCTCTTTTAGCTTTTCTTTTTGCTCCTCATTTCCATACTTATATGCCTTGCTGAATATATTATTTGCATTTTTTGTTATTTCAGAAAGATAATTTTTTGCATCCTCCATTTTTATATATGCATTCTGCTGTGTCTGAGTCAGGTCTTCAAACCTGATTTTTCCTTTATTTTCGTTCAGATAAGGTATTAAGTGCTGGATTTGTGTGTAATTCTGCTCTAGGATTTCATCAGCCCTCTCTTTAGTGAAGAATAACTGGGAAATTTTATTGTCCCATTCTGTGTCATTTACTATTCTTAAGTTTTCTTCAGGAGAATATTTTTTTTCAATTACCTCTCCGCTAGGACCTCCGGGATAAAATCTTTTTTCTTCTTCAAGAGGAACCATTTTTCCTGATTCTTTTTCAACAGCAATCAGCCTTCTTGCCTCTCCTTCAAATCCTTTTGCTTTTTCAGGTATTTTCTTCCATTCTGCACCTGGAATTCCTTCTGCTGCATGGAATGTAACAGGAATGTTTCCGTCAGGATTAAGTTCATGGCTTCTGATAATTGCATCTGATATTTTTCTTTCTGATGATTCCCTATTTATTTCGCTAAAGCCCTGTTGCGAGATTCCTGTTGAATCAACCACAGGACCATGGATGGAAATATCAACCCCTGTCAGCTTGCTCAACCTGTTAAGTTCTTTTAACTGCTGTTTTGGCATAGCATCAAAAATCTCAGGAGAAACTGCAGTAACTTCTATCTGCTTAATTCCCATATTAAGCTTTGTTGAAGCATCCTGGATAACATTTGCTGTTCTGGGGTCTGTTGTAATTCCAAAACTGTTGGGATTTATCCTGTATCCTGTAAAAACATCGCCGTATTTCGGAGACAAAGAAGAATATCCTCCCTGATAGATGCTTCCTATATTATAACCGCCCTTTTTTGCTTCTGCCATAATAATATTAACCAGAAATAATTTATTAATCTATCTAATCAGCGTGATGGTTTGTATTTTACCTCTCTTCTCTCGAGAATGCTTTCTCTTCCGAGCTGGTCAGTATCAACTTTTTTTGCAGGATTATATTTTTCAAAATTTTTTGCTTCTTCAGGTTTTGTTTCAGGAGAAAACATAAATCCTGCTTCTCTTCTTTCATCTTTTTTCCCCACATTTTCAATTTCTGTCCTGCCAAGAATGTCTGAAACAATTTCCCCTCCATAATTATGATATTTCGGCTCTTCAGGATTTGCACCTGTTGTATATTTAAAAGAATCATCCTCTGCTTCTTTTTTTCCAAAACG
>MFWP01000003.1:31812-32080 GCA_001786415.1 Candidatus Pacearchaeota archaeon RBG_19FT_COMBO_34_9 | reverse complement strand
GCTTATAATTTCCCTTTGAGAAGCATTAATTTTTTTCAGGGAAGGAGAACCTGTCTGGAATTCAGGCTCCTGCAGAAATTCCTCAAATTCAAAACTTTCAATTTCAGGCGGTTGTTCCTCTATCTTTTCTTTTTTTATTACCTCTTCAAGTTTTTCTTCCTCAGCTTTTTCTTCTTTTCCCTTTTTCCTTTTAGAAACAGTTTTGTTTTTTGGCATAAATTATTGAATATAAAGAAATATATAATTCTTATTGTTACGTAAAACTTGC
>MFWP01000003.1:23166-31780 GCA_001786415.1 Candidatus Pacearchaeota archaeon RBG_19FT_COMBO_34_9 | reverse complement strand
TTGCTGCCAGTTTCCTGAAATGGTTTGCTTCAACCCAGCTGTCAGGAGATACAACAATTTTTTTGGGTTTTCCTTTTCCCTCTTTTTTCTTTTCTGTTTTTTCATCCCCTCCAAATAAAGCAGTAAATGGCTCAAATAAATCTTTTAGACCCATTGATTTTGGTTTTTCTGCTTCTGATTTTTCTTCCAGAAAAGAATTTATTTCTTCCTGCAATTGCCCTAAACTTTCTGTGCCTGCCCCTTCAATCAGGCTCAAAACATCGTCGACATCTGATTTTTCCATTTCTTTTTCAAGTTTTTTTAATTCATCATCATTTAATGCATAAGCCCTGAATGTCACTTCTGCTTTTCCGCCAAAGACATAATGCGCCTGCTGGCTTACTCTTTGCGGTATTCCCCTGAAAACAAAATCAACCAAATAACAGCCGTAATAATCTCTTTTCATGGATTTTAGAAAACTGGGTTTTGCGAAATCTTTTGGAATAACTCCTTTTGCAGCTTCATCAGCCACCTTTAGCTTGCTTTTTCCGAGAACAGTCAGCTGAAGGATAATCGTGTTAAATGTCTTGACTAATGCAGGTTCTCTTCCAATTTCTTTTGCCTCCAAATCGCTCGCTGCCTGCAGATATGGACGAACCCATCTTGAATAAAGTTTTAGGCTGTTAACCTGGCTTTTTAGATAAGTTCTTTCAAGTTCATACCTTTTTCTTAGCTCTTTTTCAGATTCTTTAAGCCAGATATTAAATTCCTGTACTCTTGGCTTCAGAATTCTCTTAACCCTGTCATTCAGGTCAATCTTGTCCACATCTTTCTCATCCTTGCACATTAGAAAAGCATCAATTAATGTCTGGAATCCTGCCTGACCGAGAGCCATGGCTTTAATGCTTGAATTTCCTTTTGCAATATCCACTTTGTCCATCCATATTTGCTTTAATGAAAGAACAGAAGCATCCTGCTCTTCTTTTTTCTTTGATTTTAATATGTCATAATGCTGAAGCCTTATCTTGAATTCTTTCAGGTCATAAATGATATTAAGGACACTTCTGAGAACTGTATTGACATCTCCAAGAATTTTTACTGCCTGCTGCTGCATGATTGTTGCTCTTTGCCCGAGTTCAGCAAAATGCCCGCTTCCAGGAGTAGAACTGAAATTATCAACTAATTTCTCAGGAGCCA
Organism: Candidatus Pacearchaeota archaeon RBG_19FT_COMBO_34_9; assembly: GCA_001786415.1. Lineage (GTDB taxonomy): Archaea > Nanobdellota > Nanobdellia > Pacearchaeales > GW2011-AR1 > RBG-13-33-26. Next base: position 30,604 of record MFWP01000003.1, on the reverse strand, counting down.
AGCCCCTGTCGTTTAATAAATCAATAATGAAAAAGTAGATGGGCTCAAGGGTTTCTGAAGAGGAATCATAGACAAGTTTGTGGGAACATTCCAGTCCTTCTGGGTCGAATATAAATCCTTTTTCAGAATAAGAATATTTAATTGCCTGAGGCTTAACTTCCTCTGCAGGAATTTTATCAATAGAACCATATTTTTTAAGCAGTTCACTTCCATTTTGAGCATATAATTTTGGATTGACCTTGCCAATAATTTGAGATATGCTAGCCACCATTTTTATTTATCTTAATAATCAAGTGATATTTTTAAATGATTTGATGAACAAACAGCATAATTTAAAAATAAAAAAATCATTTATAATACATGGGTTTGTTTGGCAAAAAGAGGATTGTTGATTTGAGCGCAGGATACAGGGCTCCTGCAAGAAAAATTCCTGAGAAATCAGAAACTTCTGACCTTAATTTTCTGAGTGATATGGCTTCTTCAAACTCAACTTCCACATCTGATAATGTTTCGTGGGATAATGATTCTAATTACCAGCCCAAGGATTATGACAAAGAAAAAAGGATAAAGCTTACCAAAAGGCTTCTGGACATGACAGAAAAAATTGAGGATTTGTCAAACCAGATTTATCACCTGAAGCAGAGGATTGAGCTTCTGGAAAAAAAGCTGAAGATAAAATTTGAGTAACTTTTATTAATCTGTTTTCTTTGCTTTTGTTATGATTAAGGATTTTGAAAAAAAGACACGCGCTTATGCTCTTAAAAATGCAATTGCCCATGAAGGAAAAGCAATGCAAGGTCCTGTTATATCTTCTTTGTTTAATGAAGGGCTGAAAAAAAATGAAGTCGGGAAATATGTGAAAAAGATTTCTGAAATAATCTTGGAAATAAATTCTTTATCTCTGGAAGAACAGGAAAAAGAATTCAGGAAACTTGAGAATAAAGTCAGCGAGAGGCCTGCGAGAGAAGGGCTTGAAGAACTGCCAAATGTAAAAAAAGGAGTTGTAATGAGATTTGCTCCTTCTGCATCAGGGCCTTTTCACATAGGGCATGCTTTGACTTTTTGCCTGAATATTTTATATGTAAAGAAATACGGCGGAAAATTATACCTTAGAATAGAGGACACAAATCCCGAGAATATTTATGCTCCTGCATATAAAATGATTGCAGAAGAGGGTAAGTGGCTGTCTGATAACAAGGCAGAAGTTATTATCCAATCTGACAGGATGAAATTTTATTATGAATATGCAGAAAAATTAATCCGGAAAAAATCCGCTTATGTCTGCACATGTTCTGCTGAAAAGTTCAAGGAATTTGCAGATATGCAAAAAGACTGCCCCTGCAGGAAAAATGATATGAAAAAAAATCTTGAGCTATGGAATAAAATGACTGACAAATACGGGTTCAGGGAAGGACAGGCTGTTTTGAGATTTAAATCCTCAATGAAAGACAAGAATCCTGCGATGAGGGATTTTCCTCTTGCAAGAATTAATCTTACAGAACATCCAAGACAAAAGAAGAAATACAGAGTCTGGCCATTGATGAATTTGTCTGTTACTGTTGATGATATTGAGATGAAGATGACTCATATAATAAGGGGAAAAGACCATTTGGATAATGCAAAAAGGCAGGAAATGATTTACAAAGTTCTGGGAAAAAAATTTCCATGGACTGCTTTTCTCGGAAAAATTCATTTCAAAAACATGGAATTATCGACAACAATGATGAGAAAGGCAATTGAAAAGAATGAATACAAAGGATGGGATGACAAGAGGCTTCCGACAATTGCATCGTTGAAAAAACAGGGCTATAAACAAGATGCATTCCTGAAACTTGCAGAGCAAATCGGGCTCGCAGAGAATGACAAGGTTATGGAAAAGGAAGAATATTTCAGATTGCTTGATAATTTCAATAAATAAAGAAATGTTTTTAAATCTGATTTAGCTAATTTAAATAATTAAGAGAGGATATATGAAAAATCGTAAAGGACTTTCAGCAGTTGTTATTGCTCTAATTTTAATTCTGCTTGCTTTGGCTGCAATAAGCATTGTGTGGGTTGTTGTTAATAATATAATCAAGAGCGGGACAAAAAATGCTGATATCACTGCTAAATGCCTGAATGTTAATGTAGAAGCAACAGCATCAACATGCGCTGCAGGCGTATGTGATATAATTATTATGAGAACAGGGACAGAAGATGATGCAATTGCAGGAGTTAAACTAGTATTCAGAGACAGCACTGCAGGAACAAGTTCTGCTGTTATTGATGAAGCCGGCAATATAGAAGCCCTGGCAGGAAAATCAGTGAATGTGGATACCGGATTGACTGCCCCTGATTCAGTCGAAGTCACAGCTTATTTTGAGGATGCATCAGGAAATAAGCAATTATGCGGGCTGACAACTACTTTTGAATTTTAATTCTCCAATAAATTTATAAATAAATATTTCAAGTTTAGATTTATGGGAAAGGAAATATTTTATATTGATTTGCACAGGACAGAAGTGCTTGGATGGGAAAAGGAAAAAAGTAAATTAGTTGTAAAAGCAATTATAAGAGGAATAAAAAAAGGGGATGAATTTCCCCCTGTTCCTGTTCAGAGAATAAAAGACAGATTCTTTCTTGGAGACGGGCATCACAGGGCAATCGGGCATTATCTTGCAAACAAGCCGTTAAAATGCGAATTATGCAGACAGATATTTCATGACTATAATCCAGAACTAGATAACTCTCTTTTTCCTATCAAAGAAACTGTATTGGTCAAAGATGAAGGAGAATATGAAATTTATGTGAAGCAGGATAAAAATTACAGATAATTATTTTTTTTTAATTACATAAACTTCATCATTTTTTCTTACTAACTGAGGAACTTTTATTCCTACTTCCTGCTCTTTAATGGCTTTGTCAGATTTCTTTTTGTTTATCTCAATAGAATCAATTTTAGAATAAACAATTCCTGTTGTTTTTCCTATTATTGCTATTTCATCATTGACTTTCAAATCAGAGACAAGCTTTATTGCTGCAACATTAATTTTATCAAAATAATGGGTTACTTTTCCGACAAAATGCTTTTTCTCTTTTGATGCACTGTGCTCAATTCTTGCAAAATCATCTGCTGTTGGCATTTTCAGATAAAAGCCAGAAGAATATCCTTTGTTGTAAATTTTTTCAAGTTCCTTTATTCCATTTTCAATTTCCTTTTTGCTTAATTTTTTGTCCAAAGCTTTTCTGTAAATTCTTACAACAGTATCAACATATCTTGCATCGCGGTTTCTTCCTTCTATCTTGAATGCTTTTATTCCTGCTTTTTTCATTTTTTCAATAAAAGGCAAAGTGCACAAATCTTTTGCAGAGAGAATCTTTGAGTTGTCTATCTTTAATTCATTTCCTTCATCATCTTTTACAGTATAAGTTCTTCTGCACGGATGCAGGCATTCTCCTCTATTGGCAGATTTGTTAAACAAGAACTGGGAAGTAAAACATCTTCCTGAAACTGCAACACACATTGCTCCGTGGCAGAAGGTTTCAACATCAATTATTTTTGAGATTTCCCTGATTTGCTTCAAATTCAGTTCTCTTGCAAGAATGATTCTTTTGGCTCCTAATTTTTTGTAGAATTTTGCTGTTTCAATATTTGAGACAGATGCCTGTGTTGAGATGAAAAAAGGAATTTTGTATTTTTTGCATAACTGGATTACTGAAAAATCCCAGCAGATTACTGCATCAACTTTTCCTTTTATTTTTCTTATGATTTCTCCAATTTTTTTCAGTTCAGAATTGTAGATTATTGTGTTTAATGTCAAATATCTTTTTACTTTGCGAGGCTTGCATATTTTCTCTATTTCATCCAAATCTTCTATTGTAAAATTTCCTGCATTTTGCCTCATGCTGAATTCTTTTAATCCGAAATATACTGCATCGGCTCCTGCATTTACTGCTGCAGAAAGCATGGAAAAGTCTCCTGCTGGTGCTAAGAGTTCATATTGCGCAGACACCCCTGGTTTCTTTCGCTTAATCTTCCTCTGAATTTGGGTCATGCCTGATTTCATACAAACTCATATTGGATTAAATTTAAAAAGTCTTTGAAGTTGGTGTTTTTATGACAGCTAAAATGTGGGGTTGTCCCCATCACGATTAAAGAAGATTTTTCTAGCTGGGCTTTTCTTGATAAGATTTTTATACCTTTTTTAGTTAGTTTAAATATAACAACTTCCTGTTGGGTTGCTGGAGATAATAAGAACCCGCTGGAGGTTCGTAATGGTGAGTGTAGTTTAGTGGCAGAACGCGCGACTGTGGCTCGTGTAACGGGAGTTCGATTCTCCCCATTCACCCTCATAAATAAGGAGGAAAAGAAATGAAAATACTATTTATCTGCAAATATAATGCATTCAGGAGCAGGATTGCTGAAGAATATTTTAACAAAATTAACAGAAACCCCAAGATAAAAACAATAAGCAGAGGGTTAATTATGGGCGGGAATTCTGATAAAGAACAGAGAGAAATATCAAGAAAGCTATTGGGAATAAATATTGCTAAAAGAAATTCCCTTCCTGTAAAAAAATCAGAATTAAAAGAAGCTGACTTGATTATTGTTGCAGCTGATGATGTCCCAAGAATAATCTTTAATTACAATAATAATATCCTTCAAAGAAAAGTAAGGATATGGAAAATCAAAGATGAGCAAAAGAGAAACAAGGAAAATATTAAGAAGATTGCATTACTGATTAAAAATAAAGTTGATGAATTAAATAGGGAATTGGAAAGATGAACACAGAAACAGTAAAAGGATTCAAGGATTATACAGGAGAAGAAGCTCAGAAAAGGGCAGACATAAGAAAAATCGTAGTTGAAAATTTTGAGAAATACGGGTTTGAACCAGCAGAGACTCCTGTCATAGAAAATGAAGATTTTGTAAAAGGAGAGAATGAAAGGGATGAGGCAGTTTCTGATATTTTCAGGCTGAGCGACAAGGGAAAAAGAAAACTTGCATTAAGATATGAGCAGACTTTTCAGTTAAAGAGAATAATGAAGAACAAGAAACTTCCTTACAGAAGATATCAAATAGGCGAAGTTTTCAGGGATGAGCCTGTTCAGGGAAATAGAGTCAGGCAATTCAGTTCATGCGATGCAGATGTCATAGGAAGTTCTGTAAAAGACGAGGCAGAAGTTCTTTCGATGATTAAGGAAATCATGAATCAGCTTGATGTGAAATATACAATCTATGTAAATAACAGAAAACTGATGAATGAAATTCTTGATGATTTGAAGATTAAAAATAAAGAGCAGGTTATAAGAGAATTAGACAAGCTTGACAAGCTTCCTGAAAAAGATGTTGAGCAAAACCTGAAAAAATACAATGCAGAAAAAATCCTCAAAGTTTTCCAGAAAGACGAGAAATATTTTGAGAAATACAAATCTTATGAAGAGATAAAGGAACTGAAAAAATACTGCAATTATTACGGGGTTAAGTTTGTGTTTTTGCCTTCTCTTGCAAGAGGGCTGGCTTATTATGACGGAAATGTGTTTGAGATAAAATCAACAATAAAAGAAACAATTCTTGGCGGGGGAGGATATACATTCAGCGGAATAAAGGCATTTGGCTTTGGAGTCAGCATTGAAAGGCTTTTTGTTGTTTCTTATCTTGAAACAGGAAAAGAAAGATATCTTGTTATTTCACTTAATCAGGACAAGGAAGCAATAAGTCTTGCAAAAAAGCTCAGGGAAAAAGGAAAATCTGCTTCAATATTTTACGGCAAGCCTACAAAGGCATTGGAGTTCGCAAATGCCTACAGATGCAACAAGGTTATATTTGTCGGAGAAAAAGAAATCAAGGCGAAGAAGTTCAAGGTTAGGGATATGGGGAGTGGGAAAGAGGAAGTGTTTGGGAAGTTATAGATGGAAAAAAGGAAGAAAAAGAAACTTTATAAACATAAAGAAAATGTATATTTATATGAGTAAAGAAGATAGTTCTGAGAATATATTTGCTAAGATAAATATTGAAAGATATGAAGGTAAATGGGTTGCTATTTGTGAAACAGATATAGTTTGTTATGGAGAAAATGCAAGAATGACTTTTGAAGAAGCTAAAAAAAAAATGTAAGAATAAAAAAATAATAATTGCTAGAGTTCCAGAACAAGAAACTATGATTTATTAAAGGGGTAAAAATGACAATTTCTAGAAGATATCATTGGACAAAAAGAAAAGATGGAATAGAAAAAATTACCATATATTTCTATAGAATTAAACGGAGAAAAAGGAAATTTATGGGTTGAAACTTACGCTTTATTAGATTCTGGAGCTGATATCTCTGTTATTCCAAAAGATTTTGCTGAATTAATTGGTGTGAAAATAGATGGTGAACCTACCATAGCAAATGGGTTGGGAGGAGAAGTAAAGGTAGTTAATTCTAGAATGAATTTAAAAATAAAAGGAGACCACACAACATATCAATTTGATATTCCAGTCCAAGTTATATTGGATGAAAGTAAAATTCCAGTATTATTAGGAAGAGATGGATTTTTTAGTTATTTTAGAATAGAGTTTGACCATGATAATGAAAGAATAAGATTAATAAGAAATAATGTAGTGGATTTTAATCTTAAAAATAAATGATATTTCAAATCTTTCATAGAAATTAATTTAAAGAAAAGATATCTTTATTTTTTAATTTCTAAATCCAAATATTTTCATTATTATTTCTGTGATTATATTTGAGGCAGTAGATTTTCCAATCTGAATGATATCTTTAATTAATCCATCTACTCTTGATTTGTTTGGATTTTTCTTAGTTAGTTCTTCTTCAAGTTTCTGTTTTAATATATTAATTTCTACATTAACTTCAGTATTTTGATATTGGTTCTGACTTTGATTTTGGATAACTTGAATTACGGGAGAATTTAATTGGTGTTCATTATATTTAGGCTCTTCTAAAGTTCCCCCTAATCTCCTGTATATTTTTGAGAGTTGATTTTTAATCTCATTTAATTTATTTTTTATATCTTTTTTACTAATCTCAGAAAAACTTAAAAAACCCCTAATTTTCTCTATCTGTGGATAGCTATCAATTCAATTTTCTTCTTCAGATAAGTCTTCTTTTAAATCATATAATTGGATAACATAACTATCACATTCTTCTTCAGAAGTAGTTTCATCATTAATTTCTCCTTCTACAGCTTTTAGAAGAGTTCTAGTCCTTTCAATAAAATTATCTTCTTTTTTCATAAAAAACACAACCCTTTTTTATTTATAAAGATGTGGGACTCACTTCTATTTTCCTCCCACAACCCTTAAATATTCCCATATTTATATTTCGGCATGATGAAATCTGATGAATTGATGCTAAAAGTGAGGCAGGAATATTACCTGCTGAGCCTGATGAGTTCTGATAATGAACTGCTGAAATATTATGTCTTGAAAAGATTTAGGGGCAGACTTGCATTT
>MFWP01000003.1:21215-23160 GCA_001786415.1 Candidatus Pacearchaeota archaeon RBG_19FT_COMBO_34_9 | reverse complement strand
AGACAGGACGATGCTATACAGGCAGAATTTTTCAGAAAATTTGGAAGAGGCTTGCCTGAACTTATAAGCGATTTAGAGAGCCGTGATATAAAACTCTCTGGTTTGGAATATAGCGAGCTGATTAATTCTTTTATTCTTCAGTCTTACTATGACGCCCTGAAAAGAGAAGTAGCACCTCCTGAAATGAGGAATTGAAACATGGAAACAAAATTTGACAAAGTGATAAGAAAATATTCTCTTCTTCAGAAATTAGACCCTGAAAACAGATTGCTGGAATATTTTACCAAAGATGAGGAAGGATTTTTGCCTAATCCTCAAAGAAGAGAAGAATTCGTTGACAGGTTCGGAACATATTATTCTTCGCCAAAAGAACTGACAGAAGATGAGGAAAAAGTTCCTACTCGCCGCGGTATTGCAAAGATACTTTTAACAAATTATAATGAAACCCTGATTATAGAAATAAAAAGACTGCGTGATTTGAGCAAAGGAATAATAAAATTGTGGGGGGCTGAGATATGATTGATTTGGAAAAAGCCATAGCAGATGTAAGGGAAAATAAGGAAATGGGGCATGAAGATATAGAACCTCTTTATCAATAATTATTTAAACATCTTTCTCACATGGATTTTTTATGAGAATGTGGATGATTGAACCTGAACTTTTATGCAGACAGCATTTACTTGGAGAGCACTTTGAAATACACAAGGCAGCCGGAAATCTCAGGCATTCAGGAAAATGGACAAAGTCCCTGACAAGAAAAGGATTCTTAGAACCCCAAAATTTTCTTTCAAGACATAATAAATTGGTTATTGAAATGGAGAGAAGGGGTTTTATGCATAATTCCCCCCTTAATGTTTCTGATATAGATTTGCCTGATGGTAATGTTAATACTGAAATGTCAGTCAGGGATTTAAGGAAAAGATGCGGAGAATGTCTTAAGAGATAAATCCTGTTCAATAATTATTTAAACATTTATTACATTAATCAAATATGAAAAAGAGGGTGAAGATTCACTGGAAAGTCCTGATTATCTGTCTTGCAATTGTTTATGGGGTTGCATTTCTTGGAAGTGTTTTTACATCAGGAAATACAGGCAGTGAATGGTATCAGGGTATTAAGCCTGCAATAACCCCCCCGAATTATATTTTTCCGATTGTCTGGAATATTCTGTTCTTTCTGATTACGCTTTCTCTTTATTTTGCATGGATAAAAGCAAAGAAAAAACAAAAAAAGATTATTGCCCTGGTTTTTGGGATTAATTTTTTCCTGAATGCTCTCTGGAGTTATCTCTTTTTTGGACTTAAAAAACCGAACTATTCTTTTTTTGAACTTATTATTCTCTGGTTTTCAATTATTTCCATGATTTTGATAACAAAAAAGATTGATAAAAAATCAGCATGGTTGCTCATTCCTTACCTTCTCTGGGTTTCATTTGCAGGAGTGCTGAATTATCTTATTGCTTTTGGTTAATTATTTTAATTCTAATTCATAAATCAATACTTATTTAAATTAGGTTTATGTTTATAGAATATGAATAAGAGAGGCAAGATGGGGAAAGGAGCCATGGTTATTATAGTTCTTATTATAATTCTTTTAGTCTGGGGTTATATTGGAGGACAGCAGGCAAAGAGTGTAGGAGTTACCTGTGATATAGGTGTTAGTAAAATATTCTGCTGGAAATGGCACACAAATGCGGTTGGGGAAGTAATAGAAGGCGTAGAGGATGCTTTAGGCGGATAAAATTAAAAAAACGAAACATATTTATATATATATAGATATGTTTATGTATGTACCAATTGCTAGGGAGTTCGTCTGGTAGGCTTTGGCCGAGTCCAGAAGGGCAATCTAGGGTAGCGACACTCTTGTAGTGCCCCTTGGTACTTTATTTTTTTAAAAATTCTTCAAAATCCGGTAATGTTATCTTAATATAAGTAGATAGTTTATT
>MFWP01000003.1:10392-21178 GCA_001786415.1 Candidatus Pacearchaeota archaeon RBG_19FT_COMBO_34_9 | reverse complement strand
TGTAAAGATAATCTGATTATCTAATCTCAAACCTAATCTATTATCCAGCAAAAATCTTAGATTTTCTTTTATATCATTTTCTTTCCCATCAAAATCTCTGCATATGTTCAAAGATAAATCTCCTTTAATTTTTATTGATTTGAAGATATAATAAATAGCTATGCAATAAACACGGACTTTAAATAATGCTTTTTCTTTTTGGGATTTCTTATATCGGTAGAATCCTTGTCCATATCGTGAACTTAAATCTTTTATTAATTTCTCATTAAATTTAAATCCTTTAATAATTCCATCTTTATTTGCAATGCAAATTGTGTAATCTTTACTTAAGATATCTTCACCTGAAACATCAATTTCAAAAAATTCAGTTTTCATTTTACTTTCACTTCTCTTCTCCAAGAATTCTCCCCTTCCTTGATATCTTTGAAAGATTTTACTTTCAGCTCTTTCTTGAATAACGGGCAGTTAAGGACAAAGGTTTCAAATTCACCGCCTTCGCCTGCTGCATGAATTTTGTATTTGTCTTTGAGCTGTTTGACTTCGCTTATGAATTTATCATCTATTATTCTTCCAAGCCAGGATTGATTTAATGGATATGCAAAAACTCCTATAATCATTATCCTGAAATTATTTTTTATCAATTCTTTAAGATATTCAATTTCATCTTTGTGCCAGAGAGGATTAAAGCATTTTAGATGAAGATTGTCGCAAATCTTCTGGATTCTTTCTGCCTGATAATCAGAATGCAATGCTCCTGTAACAATTGTGTCTATATTATATTTATCTTTTACTTCTTTGATTATATCTGCCAAGTCTTCAAGCTCTTTTTCCTTGATGCCTTCTGTTTCTGTTATCACCAAAGGCAAATCCATAATTTCTGCCTGATGCTTAACTTGTTCAATGCTCGGAGTGTGAAACATGTAACTCGCTTTATTCTTTGAGAAAACAGAAATCAAGCAGACAATTTCATAGCCATTTTGCTTTGCAAGGTATGCAGAATATGCAGAATCTTTTCCGCCTGAGAATAGAATAGCTGATTTCATAGAGAAATTAAATGGAAATGGTTTAAAAAATTACTCTTCCTTATTTTCTTCTTCAGATTCTTCAGTTTCCCCTGCCTGTTCTTTCAAATCTGCAAAAGGATCTCCGTGAATCCTGAAATAAACATCCCTCATCCATATATCAATTTCATCAAATGATTCTTTTTGATGAAGCCAGATTTTTTTTTGCTCTTCGAGATACAATAACGGCAGGAAAGATATTATTTTCTCCTCTTTGTTGTTATTGATAAATTCGCTGTAAGGAATTTTGTCTTCATTGTTTTTTCCAAATCTTTCTGTCAGGTTCTGGTATATCTCTCTTATCTTGTCTTTTATGCTGAATTTTCTTTTAGGAAGAGAAAAAGAACTTTCCCTTAAAGTGTCTTTGGTTATTATTTCCCTTTTTATCCTTCTGTTTTCTGTTGTTATTGCCTTGTTCAGGGATTCCATAAGCTCTTTTAATGTAACTTTTTTGAATCTTGGCATAGGGCTTCTTGGAATCAATTCCGGGATATCCTCGTCAAGCTCGATTCTTTCAAGAGGAATTTTAACAGGCTCTTTTTTTCCAAAAAGAATCTCGTCAATGCTTTTTATGTACTGGTTCAGCAGGATTTCTGATTTTATCCTCAGGAGAAGAGAGGCGGCGAATAAAACTTTGCTGGAAACAAAAAAATCCGCTTCCTCAAATTCCTTTACTTTATTGAGATATTTGTCAGAAAGAATAATCAAATCAATGTCCCATGGGTTCAGCTGTTCTGTATTTATCAGGTCATAAATAATCTCCTGCCATCCAATTTCCCTGTTGAATAATAAATCATGAATCTGCTCCTGCTTTACAGAAATTTTCTTCTCTTTTTCCATTTAATAGAGAAGAAGAAACATTTTATAATTGTTTGTAGTGCCTAATAATCTATATAAGTAGTGCCTAAAAGTAGAGATTTTGAAAGATTGTTTTACTACTCTATGTTTACTAATCCTTGTCATTTTTTAAGGGTAACATTATAGAAAAGTTTAAATAGTTGTTTTCTGTAGGTTTTTTATCACCTCTTTTTCCCCAGGAGAGGCTTCAGGTTATCTTTTTGATCAATCTGAAGAACCTCCTAGGGTTTGATAATTTTGAGATAATAAGATTATTAATTATAATCCAGTCTAAAATCTGGCACTGAATTAAGATTATTATTTCAAAAAATATTTTTATTTATTATTAATGATAACTACGTTGTATACTTTCAGCACATGAATCGCAATATCCCCCATTCCACATTTGTTCATGCCTTGTTATACCTACATCGCATGAATTACAATTGTCACTTTTTTCATCTAGGCAAGGTTGGCAGTATACTCCATAACATTTACCAGAAACCAAACCCTCGGTAGTTCCGCAATTCGCGCAAGTTTGTTCTAATTTTTCCATAAAATATCTTTAAAGAAGAACTATTTATACTTTTATATTATCAAGAAGAACTGACTATTTTACAGGCTTACTCACAAATTCGCTATAATGGCACTTGCCGCAATAAACCCTGTCTTTTGCAATCATAAGGAAAACTCCTGGTCCGCATCTTGGGCAGACTTTTTCTCTTTTCAGAACATTTCCCTCTATCTTATATTTTGAATATTTTTTGCTTGTTGGCTTGTTCTTATGAGGCTTCTTTCCTTCTTTTACTCCCTTAGGCATTTTCACTCCTGAAAATGACTTTTACAAAATTTTCAAATTTTAGTTTAGGCATTTTATTCTTTCTTTTCCTCCCTATTAGCTATCTCTTTTTTTTCTTTTTTTGATTTTGGCTCTGTCTTATCCTTGTCCTCTTTTGATGAATAAATATTCGCTGTAATAATGAAATTATTTGAGCCGAATTTTCCCTTTATTTTTTTAACTTTTACATTTTCAGGATTAACTGCAAATTCCTTTGAGATAAATTCCTCTGCTTCCCCTTTCTTTGGAGTTACATTTGTCTCTATATTTATTTCAATTTCTTTTCTGCTGAAAAGGGGATTTTCTTTCTGATTTAAAATTGTTAATTTGTTCATAGAGATTATCTTGTTTTAATTGCAAAATTCCCCTTGTCTTTTAATTTTAATTTAGGGGCGATTTCTGATTTTTCAGGATTTAAGAGAACTATTCTCCCCTTGAAATTATCTGTTGCTTCTTTTGACTCGCATCTTGGGCATTTGTCTCCTTCGTAAATTGTGTTGCAGATTTTGCATGCTTTGGGTTTTGTCATTGCGCAGACACCTCCGGTTTCTTTCGCTTAATCTTCCCGCTAAATTTGTGCTCATGGCTGATTATCATTTTTTCTTTTTTCCTCCTTTGCCTTTTGCTACCTTTTCCTCGTCTCTCAATTCTTTCTGCGCAGCCTTATTTTTCTTTATTGCGTCTTCTTTAATCCATTCAAGCTTTCCCAAGCCAGGCTGTCTCATTGTCAGTCCTATTTTTAATTCCCCGCCTTTATGGCTTATTGCAACAATTCTTGCAAGACACAAGTCGCCGCTTTTCAGGCTTCTCTTGGAATTTTTGCCTGTTAATGAATTTGCCTTGTTAAAGCTGACATAATCATCCATTGTCTGGCTTATATGAATCATCCCTTTCATAATCCCCAAATCGATGAATGCACCGAAGGTTGTTATCTCTGAAATTATCCCGTAAACAAGCTCCTGGACTTCAGGCTTCCATACCAGCAATTTGAACCTTGAATGATAATAAGCTGCGCCGTCTCCTGGGATTATTACACCTTCCCCTATTTCAAGAACTTCAATTACAGAGATTATTTTCCCTATCTCCCTGTCATAGTAATCAGAATAAGTTTCCTTGAGCTGTTTCTCGACGGACTCTGCAGTAGGCAAGCCGAATAATCTTGGCTCTACCCTTATATAATCCTCCACTTCAGTTAAATAGAACATTTTATCAAAAATTATAGCAAAAATTGCTTTTTAAAACTTATTATAAATTATATAATCTCCAATTCCCTTTCACCCCTTATAATAAGTTTTTGATTCTCTGTTTTGTCTTTTATTTCCTTATCCAATGTTGCTATAATATACTCCGGATTTTGTCTTGCAAACCTGATTATCCCGTTATCGACATTTTTTGTTTCCAGGTCAATTCTCATGAAAGAATTTTTTTTCAGAAGAGACAGCGCAATTTTTGCTTCCGGCTCTGACTTTGAAAGCCCTTTAATTTCTTCAATAACCTGCCTTGGAATTATAATCTTCATTCCTCTTGAGGGAATTTGTTCAAAGAAATCAATTTTTTTTCTTATGCAGGATAAAATAAAACTTGTGTCTAATATTGCGTGTTTCATGAACCATCCATGTGATTATGATATAAAAAACTTAACATTTATTAACCATATTTCCTTTTTTTAAAATATGCAGGAAAAAGAGCATGTCCTGAGGATTCTTCAGGAAACAAAAGATGCAATTAAGAATAATGATTCTGTCAAACTCAAGCTTTTAAGCAATCAGACGAATAATACTGCTTCACTTACACAGGACCCTGATAACATTGCAGTTGCTGTTGTAATTTATTCAATAAGCAAAATAATTGAAAGAATGGAATACAGGGAGTTTCCGGGATGGAAAGATTTTTACAAGACAATAAATTCTGCGATTGACAATTCCATAACTGCCATCAAGAAGAATGATGACAAAAAACTCAGCGACAATCTTATCTCAATAAGAAATGCAGTGTCAAAACTTTCAGGCAAGCTGAAGGAATACATTCAGGATGTTTTCAGGAAAGCGCAGATAAACAAGGCTTCAAAAATTTATGAGCATGGTATTTCAATGGAGCAGACTGCAAATCTTCTCGGAATAACTCTTTTTGAACTTGCGACTTATTCAGGGCAAAAACCAGAGGGACCTGAAGCTCCGCTGACAAAAACCATGGATATAAAGGCGAGAATTAAAATTGCAATGGATATGTTCAGATGAAAATAATTTTTGTCAGGCACGGGGAATCAAAACATAATGCAAAATTGACTTTACTTGGAGATTCTGGTCTGACAAAAAAAGGCAAAGCACAGGCAAAATATCTTGGAATGAGATTAAAAAAACAAAAAATCTCGGCAATTTATACAAGCAATTTATTAAGAGCAAAAGAAACAGGAGAGATTATCTCCAAGATAATTAAAGTTCCTGTTAAAAGCACATTTGAAGAATTAAATGAATATCGCAGTGCAAATCTTAAATCTAGACTAAAACTTTTATCTAATGCCAGGCTGAAAAGATTAAAAAAATTGCTAAATAAAATATCTAAAAATAAAATGAAAAATAAAACCATATTAATTATTGCTCATGGAGTTACAAACAGAATAATGATTGGACATCTTTTGCAGATTCCCTTAAGAAAACAATTGCTTAGATTTAAACAGCATAATACCGCAACGAACAGAATATCATGGAATAAAGATTACAATAACTGGAATTTAGATTATATGAATGATATTGCTCATTTGCCGAAAAGATTGGGGGGTTATCAATGAAAATAATCATCTTTGATGCAGGAGTAATAATAAATTTTGCAATGAACGGGCTTCTTGAAGAATTTAGGGGATTGAAGAAGATATTTGGCGGGAAATTTTTGATAACCAAAGAAGTAAGCGATGAAATTATATCAAAGCCTATGACAATAAAAAGATTTAAGCTTGAAGCCCTGAAAATTAAAAATCTTCTTGATGAAAAAATCCTTGAGATGCCTTCAGCTGTGGGAATTGAAGACGCCAAGATATCAAAAATGACAAATGAAATAAAAAATAAGGCAAATAATGTCTTTTACGGAAAAGGAAATGCCATACAGATTATCCATTCAGGAGAAGCTTCCTGCATGGCTCTCAGTTTTTTATTAAATGAAAAAAAGATGGATAATGTGATTTCTGTTGATGAAAGAACAACAAGAATGCTCGGAGAAAAGCCGGAAAATTTATCTATTTTTCTTCAGAAAAAATTGCATACAGAAATAGAGATGAGGGAGGAAAATCTGAATCTTTTAAGCAAGTTCAAGTTTATACGTTCAACAGAGCTTATGTATATTGCCTATAAAAAAGGGATTGTAAAACTGAAAAATCATAATGTTCTTGATGCCATCCTTTATGCATTAAAACTTAACGGCTGTTCGATTTCTGATGAGGAAATCAATGAAATTGAGAGAATGGGATAATCTTCCTGATAAGAAAATATTAAAAACAGATTTCTTTTACTATAATTAAGGGTCTGTAGTTCACCGTCAGAATACCTGGCTCCAGCCCAGGAGAAGGGGGTTAAATTCCCTCCAGGCCCATTTTATATTATTTTACTCCTTAATATGCGATATCTTTTCAAGAATTTCATTAATCTTTTCTTCTTCAAAAAAAGGAATCAAATCCTCTCTTTTGAGACTTAATATTGAAATCAGGTTCTTGAAATTCTTAATTAGTATTCCTGCATCCTTTTCTGAAATTCCTATTTTTTCCAAAATTCTGTGCCCTTTTGGCATGATGTATTCTGAATCTTCTGACAAGCCGAGGCATTGTTTTATATTTTCCAGATTAAGCAATTCATCATAACTCAACAGGGAAAGAATTTTTCTGGATTTAGAAAGCCCAAGTTTTGAATAATCCCTGAGCACATCATCAACTTCTTTTTCAACCCCATAAAGAAGCTCTTTTAATCTTGATTTTACTATTGTTCCTTCACCACCAAGTTCAATTATATATGCCTTTAATGTTTCAGAAATTTTAAGAGTCATAATTCCCCTCTGAATCAGCAAAAGTGCTACTGTTAATCTTGGTTTTTTCTTTAGTTCTTCATCATCGAGTTCATCCATATTATATTCAAAAATTTCCTTGTGCTTCTCAAGTATCTGCAGCACGCCTGTCGCTCTTCTTATTATGTCATTTGTATCCCTTATTGTATATTTCAGGTTTCTGTAAAAAAGAACAATTTCGTCTCTCCTCTGGGAAACTGTAATTGCCATGGTATTTGCCTGTTTTGCTATTCTTTCTGCTGCTTTATGCCTTGTTCCTGTTTCATTTGAGGAAATTGAGTTATCAGGAATAAGCAGGACATTCGCGTATAGAATCTTCTTCAAATCTTTTGAAAGAATTATCGCACCGTCCATTTTGCCAAGCTCAATAAGCCGCTGGGGAGTGAATCTTGTATTTATTTTGAATCCTCCCTCAAAAAGATTTTCCACAAACTCATTATGCGCAACAATTAATCCGCCTGTTTTTGCCATTAGCACCCCCTCGATTGCAGTTCTAAGCAATGTTCCTGGAGAAATAAGCTTTAATATATCTGTAATTTCCTCTTTTTTAAGTTCCTCCTTGTTTTCCACAAGCCTTGCCTGAATCTCTTTTTTTTCGTCTTCCATCTTTTCTGATAAAAGATTAATAATCATATTTAAATATATTTATATGCCTCTTTCAGATAAGCTTCCATAGTTTAACGGATAGAATTTTTCGTTGCGGACGAAAAGACCGAGGTTCAATTCCTCGTGGGGGCGTCTAAATTTCCGGATTTTTGTTATTTATTAATAATACCAAATATTTATAAAGATATATGAAATGTTTTTCATATGAATAAAAAGGCATGTGAAGCAATCCCTTACATGAATCATCACAGCTATAATATTTTTTTCACAAATCTGGCTAATCCGTTGAAGATAGGAATAATTCTGGCATTGAGAAAAAAAGAAAGGAATGTCGGCGATATTGCTAAAGAACTCAGTGTTGAACAAAGCAAGATTTCTCACGCTTTAAAATCATTGAAAAACTGCAAAATAGTTAATGTAAAAAATAGGGGAAAAGAGAGGATTTACTCTTTGAATAAAAAAACAATTTTGCCTATGCTTGAACTTATAGACAAACATGCAATCTGTTATTGCAAAAATAAATGCTGTGTGAAAGAAAAATGAAGCAGATTTATCTTGATAATGCCGCGACAACACGGCTTGACGATGAAGTTCTGAAAGCAATGATTCCTTACTTCAATGAGAAATATGCAAATGCATCTTCAACCCATTTTATGGGGCAGGAAGCAAAATCAGCCCTGGAAAAAAGCAGGAAAATAATTGCAAAAGAAATAGGTGCAAAAAACCATGAGATTATCTTTACTTCGGGCGGAACAGAAGCAAATAATCTTGCATTGAAAGGATTATTTTTCTGGAATAGGGAAAATGGAACAGGAAAAAATCACATAATTACAACAAGGATTGAGCATGACTGCGTTTTGAATGCATGTAAATGGCTTGAGAAGCAGGGTGCTGAAGTGACTTATCTCGATGTTGATGCAGAAGGTTTTGTTAATCCTGAAGAACTTGAAAAAGCAATAACTGACAGGACAATTGTTGTTTCTGTAATACATGGGAATAACGAGATAGGTACAATACAGGATTTGGAAGCAATCGGCAAAATCTGCAGAAAGAAAAATGTTTTATTCCATACTGATGCGTGCCAGAGTTTTACAAAAACTTTCCTGAATGTCAAAAAGCAAAATCTGGATTTGGTAACTCTGAATGCACATAAAATTCACGGTCCAAAAGGAGTCGGGGCATTATATATCCGCGAAGGAATAAAAATAACTCCTCTTTTTCATGGAGGAGGGCATGAAAGGAAATTAAGAAGCGGGACAGAAAATGTATCCGGAATTGTTGGATTTGCAAAAGCAGTGGAAATCGCAAAGAAAAAAAATAATGAAAGAATGACTGTCTTACGGGATAAAATAATAACAGGAATCCTTGGAATTCCAAATACAAAACTTAACGGGTCAAGAAATAAAAGACTCTGCAATAATGTAAATATTTCATTCAATAATATAGAAGGAGAATCCATAGGAGGTTATCTGGAAACATTCGGAATATGCACATCAACAGGAAGCGCCTGTGCTTCACATTCGCTTGAAACAAGCCATGTCCTTAAAGCAATAGGTTTATTGCCTGTTCAGTCTAACAGCACATTAAGGATTTCAATAAGCAAATACACAACAGAGGAAGAGATAAATTACCTGCTTGAAAAACTCCCAAAAATTGTTGAAAAACTCAGGAGGATGAGCCCGATAAAATAATTCAGGAGGAAAAAATGAAAACCAAAAAGAAATTCAAAGAACATGCCTGTGCCTTCAAGAATGAAGCCGAATGTGAGGAAGAACTGAATGACGATGGCTTGAATTTAGATGAGGCAGAGGAAGAATTTTTTGAGGAGGAATAAATGAAAACAGAAAAGAAAAATAAGAATAACATTACAAAAGAGATAACTTTCACAGAACTGATGAAAAAGCATTCTAATGCGGCAAATATCCTGTTTGAATCAGGCTTGCATTGCATCGGATGTGGCATGGCTATGTATGAAACTCTTGAGCAGGGATGCATGGCTCATGGCATGAACATGAAGCAGATTAATGAATTAATTAAAAAGCTGAATAAGGGAAAATGACAATTTTATATTCAAAAAAAGTTATGCAGGAATTCACGCATCCCAGGAACATGGGTGAAATAAAAGATGCAGACGGGATAGGCAAAGTCGGAAATCCTGTGTGCGGAGATGTAATGTGGCTTTACATTAAAGTCAGAAAGAATACAAAAGGACAGGAAATAATTAAAGATATAAAATTCAAGACTTTCGGATGCGCTGCTGCAATTGCAACTTCTTCAATGATTACACAGCTTGCAAAAGGAAAGACACTGAAAGAAGCAGAAAAAATAACCAGAAATGACGTTGCTGATTCTCTCAAAGGGCTTCCATCAATTAAGATGCACTGCTCAAATCTTTCAAGCGATGCTCTGAAAAGAGCGATAGAAGATTATGAAAAGAAAAAGAAATCAAAAAAAGAGATTAAGCTTCAGATGGAATATAATCCCGGACTCCAGAAATATGAACCAAGATTATCTGTAAAGAAGAAAAATAAAAAATGAAATTTGAACTTCCAAAATTAGAATACAAGTATGATTCTCTTGAGCCAGTTATAGATGAGCAAACAATGACAATTCATCATGACAAGCATCATCAGGCTTATACAGACAAATTAAATGCTGCACTGGAAAAGCATCCTGAACTTAAGATTAAGAATGCAGAAGAGATGCTGAAAAATCTTAACAAAATTCCTGAAGACATAAGGACTGCTGTAAAAAATAACGGCGGCGGTTATGTTAACCATTCGTTCTTCTGGAATATTCTGAAAAAAGATGTCAGATTAAACGGGAAAATAAAAAATGAAATTGAAAAAAAATTCAAAAGTTTTGACAAGTTTAAGGAAGAGTTTACAAGCGCGTCAATTGGTTTGTTCGGAAGCGGATGGTGCTGGCTTGTAATTAATGAAAATAGAGAGCTTGAAATAATCACAACAGCAAATCAGGATTCGCCATTAAGCATCGGTAAAATCCCTGTTTTAGTAATAGACTTATGGGAACATGCTTATTATCTGAAATACCAGAACAAAAGAGCAGAATATATCAGTGCATTCTGGGACGTTGTGGATTGGGATAAAGTAAATAAGAATTTTGTTAATGCTGTCAAATAGTTATCCTAAGAATGATTTATAAATCATGATTAAGAAGACATAAAATGGAAAATAAACACGTAGGATTGCTGATTATAGGAATAGGGATTATAGTTGGGGTTTTAGTCCTGATTTTTAATTTGTCATTGAAAAGCATTGCAGAAATGAGCTGCTCTCACGGGCCAGAATGCACAATGTATGATACAATGGGCGCGCAATTATGGATAAGCCTCAGCATTACCCTTATAATTTTTATCATAGGAATCATTATAATG
>MFWP01000003.1:8563-10331 GCA_001786415.1 Candidatus Pacearchaeota archaeon RBG_19FT_COMBO_34_9 | reverse complement strand
AAAAAAGTTATTGAAATTCTTCAAAATGAGAATGGAGCAATTTTCCAAAAGACATTAATGGAAAAATTAGATATCGGAAAAGTAGGGATTACAAGATTATTGGATAAACTCGAGGCAAAACAGATTATTGAAAGAAAGAGAAGAGGCATGAATAATATTGTAGTATTAAAACAATAAATATAAAAATATAACTGACTGAATTCTTATATAAAAGGGTGTAAAATGATTTTTAATATTCCATTAGCTGTATGGCTCGGAGGACTGACATTCATTTCTCTTGTTACAACAGTTTCACTGGGCATAGCAATGTTTTATTTCCAGAAGCCTGTGTTCAAATATCACAGAATTTTTGCATTCCTGACAATAAGCCTTGCAGTCATTCACGGAATAATTGCATTTTTGCTGTGGTTTTTTGGGATTACATTATAAAATGGATAAAACATTGGAAAGATTCAGGCAAATTCAAAGAGAGACAATAAAAGAAGCAGGATTAATGAATGAGGCAAAAAAGAAAAGAAAGAAAATAAAAGTTCTTGGAATTTCAGGTTCAGCAAGGGACAAAAATGACACAGCACAGGAAGATTCCAATTCAGAATATCTTCTTGTGAAATGCCTTGAATATTGCAGAAAACTAGGGGCTGAAACAGAATTAATCAAGCTGAGAAAATACAACATAAAATACTGCAAAGCCTGTTACAGCACTACAAATACACAATGCCATTTTTATTGCTCATGTTATCCGAAAGGAACTTCTGCAGGAGATGACATGACAAATATTCTTTATGATAAAGTAATCAGTGCAGATGCCATAATTTTTGCAACTCCTGTAAATAATTTTAACATATCAACTTTAATGAAAACATTCATAGACAGATGCATCTCATTGGACGGAAGTTTAAAGCCGGCAAATGAAAAAAGCCCAAAAGACAGGGAGCTGAATATAAAGCACATGAAATTTATTGAGCTTGAAGCAGACAATAATATCCCTGGAAGCGGCTTGCTCAAAAGATTTTCCGGAAAAGTTGCAGGAATAATAGTTTCGGGGCATGAAGAGGGGGCATCAATGGCAATATCCAATCTTTTTATGACACTGAATAATTTCGGGATGGCATTTCCGCCATTCAGCCATATGTATGCAATAAGCGGAGTATGCAATTCAACATATAAAGACAAAAAAATTATCCAAAGCGAATGCTACACAGAGGAAACAAAACTGCTCGCAGAGAACATCATTGCTTTAACAAAACTTTTAAAAAAGTCAGATGCTACATTATGGAAATACGATTATACTGCTAATTAAAAGATGGTGAAGACGATGAAAAAAGGAAAATGCATATGCCCTGGCTGCCCCAGTTTTGTTGAGTGCAAACAGCTTGCTTTTTGCTTTACCGGAAAGAGCAAATGCATAAAAAAAGAAAAAGGATGCCTGTGCATGGGCTGTCCTGTCCAGATAGAAAACGGATTCAAGCACGGATATTACTGCACAAAAGGAGATGAAAAAACCCTGGCAAAATAACATGAAAAAAATTTAATTATAATTTTAGCAGTTGTGATAATTCTAATAGGGGTTGGAGTTTTTTTAGTAATTCAGTCTATGTCAAAAACAGATTCAGGAAACGGGATTGTTTGTGCTCAGGATGCTCAGCAATGCGCTGATGGTTCTTATGTAACAAGAAATCCTGATAATAATTGCGAGTTTGATTCCTGCCCAACAGCAAATGAACAACAGCCGGGAGCAGAGGAACCGGAAACCTCTCCTCAAACTTAT
>MFWP01000003.1:0-8557 GCA_001786415.1 Candidatus Pacearchaeota archaeon RBG_19FT_COMBO_34_9 | reverse complement strand
GAACTAAAGGGATTTGCATTTTCTCCTTCAACATTAACAATAAAAGCAGGAGATACTGTCATATGGACAAATATGGATTCTGCTTCTCACACAGTAACTTCTGACAGCGGAAATGAGCTGGATTCTCCGGGTTTTGGCAAAGATGGAACTTACACACATAAATTTGATACAGCAGGAACATATACTTATCACTGTTCACCTCATCCATCAATGAAGGGAACAATAATTGTTGAATAGTTTTCAGAATATTTTTAAGAAACTAGTTACATCAAAGGGATATTAAAGAATGTTTTTTTAGAAAAGTTATGAGTGATGAAAATAAAAACAATGATATTAAGGAAGAGCTTCCATCCTGCTGCCAGGGAAAAGAAAACAAAGCCTGCAAAGGAATACTTTATGGAATAATCCCCCATATTGGATGTATATTATTTGTTATAGCATCAATACTGGGTTCAACAATATTAATCCAGTTCTTCAAGCCTCTTTTAATGAACAGGAATATCTTTTATTACATGATTGGAATCTCTTTCGCGTTTGCAACGTTATCATCTGTTTTATATCTAAGAAAAAATAAAATGCTGTCCTGGAATGGAATCAAAAGAAAAAAGGGATATCTTGCAATAATGTATGGGACAACAATTGGAATCAGCCTGTTGTTCTTTTTTGTTATTTTCCCGCTGACTGCCAATATCGGCGGTGTGACCGCACAGGTTGTCGGAACTTCTTCATTGCTGAAAATCAGTGTTGATATTCCATGCGCAGGACATGCATCATTAATTACAGGTGAATTAAAGACAATTAATGGAGTAGAGGGAGTTCAGTTCAGCATGCCAAATATATTTGAGGTTTATTATGATAAATCAAGAACTTCAAAAGAGCAGATGTTATCCTTAGATGTTTTCAAAGAATATCCTGCTAAAGTTATTGAAGGATAAATATTAAAGATTAGTCTTATTCAGATAGATTATATTAAAGATGAAAAAATTAAAACTTACAATTGAGGGAATGCATTGCGCTTCATGCGCGGCAAATATAGAAAGAGCTGTAAAGAAAGTCAAAGGAGTAAAAGATGTTGTTGTCAGTTTAATGACCCATAAGTGCTTTATTGAAATAGAAAATGCAGATGAGGAAGAAATTAAAAAAGCAATAAAAAAAGTTGGATATAAAATTGCAGATATAGAGGAGGAGTAAAGTGAGGGGAATGAGTGCTGAAGAGCACAGGCATATGTCAGAACACCACCACGATATTCCTATAGAAGAAAAAGAAATGAACAGCTGGAGAAAGAAAATGTTTCTTTCCTGGATTCTTGTAATTCCTATTGCAGTTTTAATGCTATCAGACAGGCTTTTTGGAATCAAAATTTTTGAAGAAAATATAATGAGGATTATAATCCTAATTCTTGCATTTCCTGTTATTTTTATTTTCGGTTTCAGGACAATAAAACAGGGAATTAACGGGCTTTTTACTTTTTATTTTAATATGGATTCTTTAATTGCTCTTGGAACTGTTATTGCATATGCAACAGGATTTTTGAGCATCATAGGAATTGTCCAGGATTATTCAGGAGTTTCTGCTATGATTATGGCTTTTTTTACTACAGGAAAATATGTAGAATCCATTGCAAGAGGAAAAGCAGGGCAGGAGATAAGAAAATTACTGCATCTGGGTGCAAAGAAAGCAAGAATATTAAGAGGAAATCAGGAAATTGAAGTTAATATTTCTGAAGTCAGGATAGGAGATATAATTGCTGTAAGGCCAGGAGAGAAAATTCCTACAGATGGGATTGTCATTAAAGGAGAAAGCGCTGTAGATGAAAGCATGATTTCAGGAGAGAGCCTGCCTGTTGACAAGAAAAAAGGAGATACAGTAATCGGGGCAACAATAAATCAGGACGGAATTTTATATATTAAAGCAACAAAGATAGGAAAAGATACCTTCCTTAGCCATATCATAAAACTGGTTGAAGAAGCGCAGGGAACAAAAGTCCCGATACAAAAGCTTGCAGATAAAATAACCAGCATTTTTGTTCCAGCAATTATTATTGTTTCAGTTTTGACTTTTTTCTTTTGGTTTTATTTTACTAAAGATGCCAGCAGGGCGATTGGCATTGCAATTTCTGTGCTGGTAATAGCATGTCCCTGTGCTTTAGGCTTGGCAACCCCAACTGCATTAATGGTTGGGAGCGGGATAGGGGCAAAGAACGGAATTTTGATAAGAAAAGGAGAAGCAATCCAGACAATGAAAGAAGTCAGGACAATCATTTTTGACAAGACAGGAACAATTACAAAAGGAAAGCCGGAAGTTACAGATATTATTTCCGAGATAGATGAAAAAGATTTCCTGAAAATTGCAGGCTCACTAGAGCAGGTTTCAGAACATCCTATATCAAAAGCAATTGTTAATGAAGCAATAAAGAAGAAGATTAAACTTATAGGAGTAAAAAATTTCAAGGTTGAAAGGGGAAGAGGAATAAAAGGGAATGTTAAGGGAAAAAATGTTCTTATTGGAAACAGGAAATTAATGAATAATAATAAAATCAATTACAGGAAATATGAAAACAAGATTATTAAACTGGAAGATGAAGGAAAGACTGCGATTATTGTTTCTGCAAACAGGAAAGTTCTTGGAATTATAGGGGTTGCAGATGACTTAAAGCCTGATTCAGTAGAAGCAATAAGGAGATTGCATCAAAATCGTTACAGGACTGTAATGATAACAGGGGATAATGAAAAAACAGCAAGAGCAATTGCGCTAAAAGCAGGAATTAAAGAAGTAATTGCTAATGTTCTCCCTGAAGACAAGGAAAAGAAAGTTATTGAACTGCAGAGAAGAGGGATGGTTGCATTTGTCGGAGATGGAATAAATGATGCTCCTGCACTAAAACAGGCTAATGTGGGGATTGCAATGGGAACAGGAACAGACATAGCAATTGAATCAGGAGATATTGTTCTTGTCAAAGGAAATCTGACAGGAGTTGTTCAGGCAATCAATCTGTCAAAAGCAACATTCAGAAAAATAAAGCAGAATTTATTCTGGGCATTTTTTTATAATATAATCGCGATTCCTCTGGCATTGCTTGGAACTTTAAATCCTGTTGTTGCAGAAATAGCAATGGCAACATCTTCTGTAACTGTTGTAGGAAATGCTTTGCTATTGAGAAATAAAAAAATATAAACTCTTTTTATTATTCTTTTCTATGAATCTTGAAGCAAAATTCAAACAGACATTGAAGAAGATAAATCCAGGAAAAAAGGAAAAAATCCTTGTTGCGCTTTCAGGAGGAAAAGATTCTTCTGTTGTGGCATATCTGCTGAAGAAATTTGGGTATAATATTGAAGGATTTCATATTGATCTGGGGATGGGAGATTACAGCAGGAAATGCCTTGAAGCAGCAAAAAAACTTTGCAGCCAGCTTGGGATCGTCCTTCATATTTATGATATAAAAAATGAGATGGGAAGTTCCATGTGTTATATAAGAAGCGCAATCCAGGCAGGGCATGGAAAAGGATTAAAGAACTGCGCAATCTGCGGAGTCATAAAAAAATGGATTATGAACAGAGAAGCAAGAAAACTGAATGCTGACAAGATTGCAACAGGACATAATCTTGATGATGAATGCCAGACTTTCCTTATGAATATTCTCAAGGGAAGCCCTCAATTAAGCGCGAATTCAGGCGCTATAACAAGAAATATAGAAGACAGGAAATTCATTACAAGAATCAAGCCTCTTTTTTATATTGCTGAAGAGGATATACGCGAATATTCAAAAAAGAAAGAACTTCCTGTTGTTTATGAAAAATGCCCATGTGCCCTTGATTCTTACAGGATACAGACAAGGCAGTTTACAAATTCCCTGACAACAAAAGAAAAAGAAAACTTCATGAAGAATTTTGACAGATTATCCGACAGAATTGAAAAGCTGAAAACAGAACATAAATTAAATTACTGCGAAATTTGCGGAGAGCCGTCAAGAAATAAAATCTGCAGAATGTGTCAGTTAGTCAGGAAATAATTATTTTTTATTTTCAAATATCTTTTCATCGCCTTCTATTAACGGAAGTCTTGAAGTGTCGAGATTAGCCATGCTTATACGGCATAATTCATAAGTTAAATATCTTGTCTTAAATACCTCATTTATCTGTGAGATTGCCCAGGCATTTTCATACATTCTCCCGTCCAAATCATTAGGTCCACGAGCCTGAATCCTATAATCAAATACTCTTGATTGTAATCTTCTTGCCAGATTATCCAATTTTTTTGTTGGGTTATTATCCATTCTTAATCAGGCAAAATTTAATTTAAAAAGATTTATTCAGTTAACAATATAATTACAATGCAGGATTATCTTCTTTTTCTTCTCTGCGCCGGCTTTGGCTTTTCAGATTTTTTCATCTTTATTTCAGAAAATACAAATATGTAAAGAATTTCCAGAATTCCTATTGTATTCACCAAAGCAAAAATTATAAACCAGACAACAGAGCCTTTTCTTGCAGATTTCCATAATGCTAAAAATTTCCAGACAGAAGACCAAATAAAAATAACTGCCAATATTCCAAAAGCCCATACAGGAAAGCCTAATTGTGCCATCATCTCTTTTATATAAAACATAAATGAATGAATGATTTGTTATTTAAAAATGTTGAGGATTTATTTTCTTGTATATTCATGTCGTTTTTTCCAGTGAGAATAAATGTTTAAATAGTATTTATTTTATTATTTTCTTGCTTATACAATAAGTAGCAATAAGAGGTTGCTTGACATACAATCCCTTGTATGTTGAAAATATTAGGATAAAAAGATGTACTGCCCATATTGTTCGCATAAAGAATCAAAGGTAACAGACAAAAGAGCATCTCCTGAAGGAATCAGGCGAAGGCGGGAGTGCCTCAGATGCAGAAAGAGATTCACAACATATGAAAAAACAGCAAAAGAGGATATTTACATAATCAAAAAAGACGGCAGAAGGGAAATATTTGACAGAAAAAAACTTGAAACAGGAATTTACCGGGCTTTCGAAAAGCGTCCTGTTGCAAAGGAAAAAATTGACAAGATGATAAACGAAATTGAAGAGCAGATAAGAAAAAAAGGAAAAAAAGAAGTAAAAACCTCCAATATAGGGGAGCTTGTCATGAAAAAAATAAGGAAAATGGACAATGTTGCATACATAAGGTTCGCATCTGTATATAGAGATTTTCAGGATATAAATGATTTTAAACGTGAAATAAGGGAATTATAAATATGAAAAATTGGAAATTTTTCAATGTCCTCACATCTGTTGCGGATACAAAAGACGGCAGACGGGAAGTCAGCCACTCGCCGAAACAAGTTCAGCGACAGGAGGTTTGGCATAATGACTACTGAACTGGAAAAGGAGAGGGCTTTTACAGGGCTTTCAGAAGACAAAAGAAGAGAACTGGAAAATATAGTAAAGCAAAGATACTTGATTAAAGATAATGAAAGGCCAGAAGGAAGAGGATATAAAATACACGATAATGAAAAGGACAAGGATATTTATTTTGTCCCGAATGCAAGGCTTACATTAGAAACAAGATATCTTGAAAAAAATCAGAAGAGGGAAGCTGTTGAAGATGCTCTGGATTTGTTTGCCAGAGTTGCTGTTAATATTGCAGAAGCTGATTTAAAATATAATCCAGAAAAAGATATCAAATCTGTTGCAGACAGTTTTCTTGAACTGATGATTTACCAGGATTTCATGCCGAATACCCCTACTCTTTGCAATGCAGGCAGGGCATTGCAGCAATTATCTGCATGTTTTGTCCTTCCTGTTGAAGATTATATTGCAACAGATGATATAGGAGAAGACCCTGAGAAACAGGGAAATGGGATTTATGACACATTAAGATATATGACTATGATCCACAAAAGCGGAGGAGGAACAGGATTTAATTTTTCACATTTAAGGCCAAGGTCAGACAGGATTTCCACAACATTCGGCTCATCAAGCGGGCCTGTTTCATTTATAAAAAGCTATGATGCTGCAACAGATGCAGTAAACCAGGGAGGTTTCAGGAGAGGGGCAAATATGGCTATTCTTAATTATGACCATCCTGACATTTTTGAATTCATCCATGAAAAAACAAAAGAAAAAACTTTGACTAACTTTAATTTGTCTGTCGGTGTTGATGATAATTTTATGAGATTGGTAAAAGATGACGGCTATTATAAAATGGCGAGCCCGAAAAATGAAAACAAACTGCCAAGGGAAAAAAGAGTATGGACTGCCAATAATGTGCTGGACAAATCCCACCGGAATTACAAGGAATTAGTAATGGAATTAGAACCTTCACTTATTACTGAAAACAAGAAAGTAATAAATCTTTATGATGGAAAAGAAGTTGGAAAAGTTAATGATGACGGCGAATTGATGATAAGCGCCAGAGCATTATTTGATTATGTCGCAAGCTGTGCATGGAAAACAGGATGTCCTGGAGTAATATTTCTTGACAGGCTGGAAAAAAATAACAAGACACCCAATGTGGGGAAGATAGAATCCACAAATCCATGCGGAGAACAGCCCTTGCTCCCGTTTGAAGCCTGCAATTTGGGCGGAATAAATCTGTCAACCTGCGTGAAAGACAGACAGGTGGATTATTCTGAAATTGAAAGAAGAGTAAATACAGGAGTTCATTTTCTTGATAATGTAATTGATATGAGCAAATTTCCATTCCAAAAAGTTTATGGAAAAGTTCACGGAACAAGGAAAATCGGATTGGGATTAATGGGCTGGGCAGAAATGCTTGCACAACTAAAAATAGCTTATGACAGCGAAGAGGCAGTAAATCTTGCCAGAGATATATCATGTTATGTAACTGAAACTGCGAGAAAAAAATCCGAACAGATTGCAGAAGAAAGAGGAGTCTTTCCATTCTGGGAAGGAAGTGTGTGGGAAAAAGAAGGGAAAAAAGTCAGAAATGCCACTGTCACAACAATTGCTCCTAACGGAAGCACAGGAATGATATGCAATACAACAGGAGGAATTGAACCTTTTTTCAAATTGGCATTCAAGAAAACCTGCATGGACGGAAAAGAACTGATTTACAGAAATACTTTTTTAGAAGGCGAACTTTGGGAAACATTCAAAGATGATAAAGAAAAACTTGAAAAAATACTTCATAATATTGACACGACAGGAACAGTAAGAAGAAATGAGGAAATCCCTGAAGAGATAAGGAAAGTTTATGCTACTTCGCATGATATTGCGCCTGAATGGCATGTAAAAATGCAGGCAGCATTCCAGACAGGAAAAAATGGAATTGGTGTTGATAATGCTGTTTCAAAAACAGTAAATCTTTCTGAACATGCCACAGTGGATGATGTTAAAAAAATTTATATGATGTCTTATGATAATGGCTGTGTCGGAATTACTATTTTCAGGGATAACTGCAAGAAAGGAGTTTTTAGCAAATTGGAAAACAAAGCAAAATTAGTCCAGAATACCGTAAAATCTCCGCCGACGCTTGAGTTAAAAGCACAATCATTCAAATATAAAGTAAAAAGAGAGCAAAACAATGACAGCCTTCATGTAACAATTACAAGCGATTTGTATGTTGATGATAAAAACGAAAAGGCTTATTTTATCCCTTCTGAAATTTTCCAGACAAGAGCTCCAATAGGACATGCTGTAAGCGCAAGTTTTGCACAGTCAGGAATTGACAGGACAGAAATATTAAGAGGGCCTAATCCAAATTATGCTGAATTAATTTCAAGACTCCAGAGTGTATCATCAAATGAAGAGGAAGGGATCGGACCAAGAAGAATAAAGTCAATAGAGCATGCTACAGGAATTGTTCTTGAAGATTGCCTGCTGAGAAATGGGGTTGTCGGACATGATGAATTCAACAAGCTAGTTAATTTAATTGAAAAAGAAAAACTAAGAAAAGTGGGATACAAATCAGAGGAATATCATGCTTTAATGTCGCAGGTTAAAGTAAACACTTCTGAAGAAGAAATAAAAGTAATGGGAAATCATGGAAAGCTTGGCATGAAATTTGTATGCAAAAATTGCGGCAGCGGGAGTTATACTTTTGAGGCAGGCTGCAACCATCCAAAATGCACAGAGTGCGGTGAAGTTGAGGGTGGAGGTTGCGGATAAGATGCATGAGCTGGCAAAAAATATTATCACAGAAAGAATTGATGAATTAATCAAGGAGTGGAATTTTGAAAACAGAAAATCCAATGCTGATGAATGCATCTGCTACCAGCAGGGCAAAAAATGCCATGACATAAAAAACCTGAACTGCTTTTTCTGCTATTGCCCGAATTATGACACTAGTGTTAAGGAAGGAAGATGTTTTATAAATTCGCCTAAAGCAAAATACATTGATAATCATAACGGGAAGATTCTTGACTGCAGCGACTGCGATTTTCCCCACAAGCCAGAGAATATAAAAAAACTTCTCACAAGAAGATTTTATAATTTTACTGCCTGTATTAAACAATAATTTTATAAATCATTCTTCTAATTATTTACCATGGCAAGTAATCAGAATGTTTCTGAACTGCCAGCAAAGTCTTTCGCTGAGTTCACAAAAAAGG
>MFWP01000002.1:60598-62143 GCA_001786415.1 Candidatus Pacearchaeota archaeon RBG_19FT_COMBO_34_9 | reverse complement strand
CTGACAAGGAAAGATTTAAAAAGAATATTGAGTTCAAAATTAAAGATAAAAGAGGGACGATTGCAATAAAAATAATTACTGGTTAATGAAACAAATAATTCACTCTTTTATCATAACAATCTTTAAAAAGAAAAATCGCTAAAGAAAAAAAATGATAGTTAAGGATGAATTTTTAAGCAGATTAAGAAAGATTTTTGACCTGAATCTTTATGAAGTTAAAGTCTGGGCTGCTTTGCTTTCAAGGGGAACAAGCACTGCAGGAGAATTAAGCAGTATTTCTGATGTTCCGAGAAGCAGAACCTATGATATTCTTGAAAGCCTGGAGAAAAAAGGATTTATCCTGATGAAATTAGGAAAGCCAATCAAGTTTGTCGCCTTAAAGCCCGAGGAAGTAATTGAGAGAGTAAAGAAAAATCTGGTAAAATATGCAAAAGAAAGAACAGAAAGGCTTGAAAACTTAAAAGACGATGAAGTTCTCGGCGAATTGAATTCTTTATTTACAAAAGGGATAAAATTTGTTGAGCCGTCTGATTTGTCAGGAAGCCTGAAAGGAAGGCAGAATTTGTACAACCATATGGATATGATGATAAGAAGCGCTGAAAAATCAATAACAATCGTGACAACCAGAGAAGGGCTTAACAGAAAAATGGAAGCATTAATGCCCGCACTTGAAAAATGCAAAAAAAGAGGGGTAAAGATAAGAATTGCAGCTCCTGTTGAAAATGACAATATTAAAGTAGCAAGAGACTTCAAGAAAGTTGCTGAAGTAAGGGATATAGAAGGAAAAATAAAGGCAAGATTTGTTGTTATTGATTCCAATCAGCTGATGTTCATGCTTCTTGACGATGAGAAATTCCATCCGAATTATGATGTCGGCGTCTGGATAAACACAGAATTCTTTTCCCAGGCTCTTGAGCAGATGTTCAACATCATGTGGGATGAATTAAAGCAGGTTAAATAATTCTTAGTATATCACTTAGATATTATATAATAAATTATAAGGATATTTATAAATCAGAAAGTTCATCCAGTATAAATAAAATGTCATTCAAAAGAACACTCGGCGCATTGCTCGCAACAGCAGCAATAGGTTTATCAGGATGCCAAAGCATGAATGTGCAAAAACTTGCTGAACTTGAATCAAGAATGGCTGATATAGACAGAGATGGGGAATTAGAGAAAGTTTTTCTGACAACAGTTTATAATCCAAAAATCAGCAAGAATGAATATGAATTGAGAATTGAAGAAAGAGACAATGAGGGGAGATTAAAAAAACTTGAAGTAGTGAGAAATTACGGAACCATGGACCCAAGAACCAGAAATTATCTGGTATTTTTTTATTCTGGTAATTTGAACCATCTAGATCTTGTGATAGACGGCAGTGTAAGATAGTTTTTCTGATAAAAAAATAATATAGAAAAAGATAAATTAAATAAAAAATAAAAAATAAAAAGAGTTTTATTGTTTAAGCAAAGCCAATGCAGCGCTTACCAATGTGGATATAATAACAACCCATCCGGCTATCATTGTAACAATTCCTGCACC
>MFWP01000002.1:50218-60560 GCA_001786415.1 Candidatus Pacearchaeota archaeon RBG_19FT_COMBO_34_9 | reverse complement strand
AATAACGCCTGTAATCCATGCTACAAAGTTCAATATAGATTTAACTTTTTTGCCCATTTTTTACCTCCTTTTTATTTAAATTCCCTATGATAACATTAAGAAAAAATAGTTTAAATAAGTTTTGTTTACATTTCATCAGCTACTTCAATTCCCAAAAGATAAAGCGCATTTTTCAGCGTTGTCCTGAATGAATCCACAAGAAGCAGCCTGAATGACTCATTATCTGAATTTATGACAGGGCAGGAATGATAAAATTCATTGAAAAGTTTTGCAAGTTCAAAGGAATAATTTGCAATAATGGCAGGATTCAGTTCTTTCTGCGCATTTTTTACAATTTCAGGGAATAAGAGGATTTTTTTTACAAGATTATTTTCAGCAGAAACCAAACCAGAAATTTTAATTTTGGATTTGTTGAATTTTCCTGCTTTTTTAATTATTGAAGATGCACGGGCATAACTGTATTGCAGATACGGGCCTGAATCTCCCTCAAAATTAAGAGCGCTTTCCCATGAAAAATGAACATCAGACTGGGGAGTTGTTTTAAGCACAATATATTTTATGGCTCCTACTCCGACTTTTTCCGCATCGCCTTTTGTTTTTCTTTTTTTAATTTCTTTTTCTGCCTTGGCTATTGTTTTTTTAAGAACATCTTCGAGCAGGATTATATCTCCCTTTCTTGTTGCAATTATCTCGTTATCAAATTTTATTGTTCCAAATCCAAGATGGGTCAGCTTTTCTGAGAAGTCATAGCCGAACATTGAAAGAATTTTGAACAGCTTGTTAAAATGGTCAGCCTGTCTGCTATCAGTTACATAAATCATCCTGTCAAAATTATATTTTTTGTAGCGCTCTACTGCTGCACCCAAGTCATAAGTGATATATGAAGATGTCTGATTTGAACGGAGAATAAATTTTTTCTGGCTGTCTATTTCCACATAAACTGCGCCGTCTTTTTCTGATTTTGCCAGTTTTTTCAGGACAGCATTCAACACTATTTTTTTTCCGTGCTCTGAAAACTCGCTCTGCCCGACTGTCTCATTGAAATTAATATTCAGCATTTCGTAAACTTTGTTAAATCCTTTCTCAGATGCCTTTCTTATTTCATTCCATATTTTCTCTGTTTTTTTGTCTC
The DNA here is from genome assembly GCA_001786415.1 of Candidatus Pacearchaeota archaeon RBG_19FT_COMBO_34_9. Classification (GTDB taxonomy): domain Archaea; phylum Nanobdellota; class Nanobdellia; order Pacearchaeales; family GW2011-AR1; genus RBG-13-33-26. The sequence continues at coordinate 59,428 of MFWP01000002.1, read as the reverse complement.
CAAGCTCCAGAAGTTTCAGTTTTTCCTTTGCCCGGTTAGTCCATTCATTATTCTGGAATTCTTCCTCTACTCCTTCTGTAATCTTTGACTTTTCCTTATTGCAGAACATGACATATAACCGCAAAAGTTCCTGGACAGGATTTTTTTTCAAGGCATCCCGGTCTAACCAGAGTTCATATGCAACAATCAATTTTCCTATATGAAGCCCGATATCACCAAGATAATTTACCCCAATTGGATTATATCCCAGGAAATTGTAAATCCTGATTAAAGAATCCCCCAATATTGTTGAGCGTATGTGCCCGATATGCATTGGCTTGCCTACATTAGGCGCTGAAAAATCTATCACAATTTTTTTCCCTTTCCCAACAGGCAATCTTCCAAAATTTGCATTTATTTTTACAGCGTTCTGCGCAAGGATTTTCTTGTTCAGGAAAAAGTTAAGATACACTCCTTTATTTTCAATTTTTTCTATTTCTTTCGGAAGTTTTATTTTTTGGGAAAGATGCTCTGCAATCTTGTCAGGAGATTTTTTTTCTTTTTTTGCCAGAAAGAAACAGGGAAGGGAATAATCGCCTAATTCTGGAGATGGCGGAATTTCAATAAGCTTTCCCAGCTCTTCATCCCTTAGCTTAATTCCTTCTTTTTTCAGAAGATTGATTATTATCTCTTTCATAAGATGAATTAGGAAAAGTTATTAATAAATCTTGTCAAAATTAAAGATGAAACCCGTAATTTCTGTTGTAAAAATCAATTGTTTTTTTCAGATTTGATTTTGCGATTGGGCTTCCTTTGTCTATATGATAATCAATGATGTGATATTTCCAGGATTTTTTTGCATCAATTGCCACTTTTAAACTTCCCCTTTTAGATTGCTGAAGTATTTCCTTAGGAACATGCTGAAGATTCCCAAAATATATTATTTCACCTGTCAGCGGATTAATGCAAAAATTAGCAACAGCACACGGATAATTTTTATAATGCCCTGCAGACCCGCCGATACTTTCTGCTGACAATAAAAAAATCATACTTTCTTTTGATTTTTCTGTCATTATTTCAATATTTTTTTCAAGGACTGAATTCATAAAAACAGGTAATTTGAACGGTTAATAAAGGTTTTGAAATAAATCATAATAAATTATAAAAAGAAATTATATCAAGTTAGCCTGATGAAAATAAAAAATTATATAAGAAACGGACTGACAGCTTTGGCATTAGCAGGGGCTTTGCTTACAGTAAAGCCTGAACCATCTAACCAACCAGAAAAGTATGCTGTCCTGATTAACGAAAGCGATGAACAGGAATTTTCTGTTATGGCAAGAAGAACACGTGAAAACCTGCTAAAGATGGGATTTGAAAAAAATAATATCTATCTATTGAACAGCTCAGGAAATTTAGAAAATATTGCATCAAAGAAAAATGTGAAAAAAATGTTTTCTTCCCTGGAAAAAAGAATTGATGAAAATGATTTGCTGGTTGTTTATTTTTTAGGCCATGGGAACAGGATAACAATTTTCCAGGACGGCAGGCCAAAAGAATTATCTGTAGTTGTGCTCAAAAATGAATATATTGATGAAAATGAAATTTATAATTCTCTGTCAAAAATCCATCCAAAGATTGGAATAGTAACAACAGATACATGCTACGGCAGAGGGATTGCAAAGAAAATAGGCAGGGGAAATTTTATAGGAATTTCATCGTCTGATGAAAACCCTGCCCTCTTTTTTGAGAATCAATCATTTATGACAGAATTTTATGATGCTTTTAAAAAAGAAGAAGCAGATGCAAACAGCAACGGAAAAATTAGCATAAAAGAAGCTTTTGATTATGTGCAAACTTATATAGGTGCGATGTCAAGAGAAATAACCCCCATTTTAATTTCTGAAATGGATGCTGATTCTGTAACTTTAGAATAAATCCCATAACCTTTATAATATAAAAAAATCTTTATACATTATGAAAATAAAAGACTTCAAGCCGAAAAATTCAGAAGAACTGGTTAAGCAGGCAGACGAGTATGCAAAGAAAGTTGGAATAAAGCTGAATCCTGACAAAAAAAAGCTTGCAATGATAATAAAAGGACTCATGGATAATAAAGAAAAACACGGAGAAGTTTACTGCCCGTGCAGAGTTGTTACGGGAAACAAAGAAAAGGACAAGGATATTATCTGTCCGTGCGTTTTTCACAGAGGAGAAATAGAACTGCAGGGACATTGTCTGTGCCTCTTATTTTTTGGAGACAAGAAATAAATAAAAACATTTATAATTGATTCTTTTATAGAATTTTTATGGAAATAAAAAAGGATAATCTTGAAGAGGCTCTGAACAAAAAAGATGAAGATAACAAACCAAAAGTCTCAAAAGATATGGAAATTGGCTTTCATCAGGGTGCATTGACTACATTGCTCAATGAAAGGAATGAAATGGTCAGAATGATTCAGCAGATTGAATCTGTAATGCAGGCGCATATGAAAAGACTTGAAGAAATGGGCGTCAAGATAAAAGTTGGGAAATCCGAAGAAAAGAAATAATTCTAAGCCCCAAGAGAGATTTGAACTCCCGACACCCACTTTACGAAAGTGATGCTCTGCCAACTGAGCTATTGGGGCAATAATTAGATTATAAATTAATCTGCTTTTGCAAATTTATCAATATCGTCAGTATAAAAAGATGCCATAGCTGTCCATTTGTCATCTATTCCCTGATAAAAGTCAGTTCTTCCTCTGTCAACAACCATGCCTGATGTAAAAACTATATTCGGGATATATCCGTCTTTAGGCAATAATTCCCTGAAATCTTCTCTGTTCAGGAGAACATCACTTATATTCATCACTTTCCATGGTTCTTTTAAATCAAGAGCCATTAATTTAGTGGCATAATTTATTTTACCCTTGATTTTAGTTGTCTCATGAAATGCTTCCAGCCACCCCCACTGCCTTTTAACAGGAGGACTTCCTGTTCCGGTTACCTCTCCATTTCTGCATACTGTTAATCTATGGTCCTGCCCCCAATGAACCAAATCAGGAGAATAAGAAATCCAAATACCAGGAATGCTTAAATCACTAAAATCATTTGGGCGTATAAAAGATACATATGCTTCTTCCCCTTTTTTTATTATTCCTGTTGTTAAAGGAGAGGGTGCTTTTTCAGGAAACAATACTGCATCTTTTCCTCTTATTTCAGGACGAGGAGTATTATCAGATGTAATTCCCTCCAAATTTCTGAGGTCTTTTATATTTCTTGCAGATAAGATATGACTACGCACTCCAAAATCTCTATGGGGCATTGAATAAGTTATCAAATATCTTCCATCTTCAAAGTGTGTTATTCTTACATCTTCAATACCAAACCTTTCATATTCCCATGCCGGAGAGATTATTGGCTCCTGTTTTCTTTCAGATATATTTCTATTTTCATCTAATACAACCATCCTTGGCAAAGAGAGATGCTTCAATCTTGAATCTCCATGTTTTAGAACAACTTCTTTTTTGCCGATTTTCCTTAAATCCTTTTTATCAACAATATCATAATCAAGATTCACAGGAGAACTTTCCCTGTTGCTGATATGAAAAAAGGGGAGCAATATCTTATTAACAGGATTTTTAGCAGGTTTTTCAGCAATTCTTACATAAAGTATAGTTTCTAAGCCTTTGTCAGTCTTCACAGAAGTAACCCCTGGATTAAATGCTCCAATAACATTAAAGTCTTCCCTTATAGGAGTATAATCTTCAGGCGATGCAATAAGTTTTATTTCAAAAGGTTTTGGATGTTTCATTTTTATGAGGTAAATTTTATTAAAATTTACTGTGAATATTATGAGAATTCAATAAAAAGGGTCTGAAATGCCGGGATATGCTAATATTTATCATTTTGTTTTATTCCTTAAAAAGAGAAGAAATCAGGGGTTTTTAAAGCCTCTATCACTATCTTTTTAAATAAATAACTCCTGAATTTTTAATATGCGGGTGTGCCAGAGTGGTCAAATGGGTAGGACTTAAGATCCTATGGCTTAGTGCCTTCGAAGGTTCGAATCCTTTCACCCGCATTATTCTGTTGAAAACAGAATTAAAGTCGCTTAAAAACAAATAAATTTGGTGTCTGTGTTTGGTTCGATGAGCAATCTCGCGGAAGTAAATCAATCGGAGGTATTAGGAACCCTCGGTTCTTACAAGTGAGGTTGCGAGCTTCCTTTCACCCGCATTGCATGGATAATTTACTCAAATAGATTAGAAACAGAAAATCCTTTTTGTGCCCTGTAGATTGTCTCTGCAAAAAGCTGGCTAACATCAATTCTTTCAACACCCATATTTTCTGAATAATGAGTATTGCTCGTCATAACTCTGTCAAAATGAGAAAGAATTTCCTGAGTTCCTCTTGTAAAAAGACCATGTGTAGCATAACAAAAAATCTTTCTGGCTCCGTGTCTTTTTAATAATTCTGCTGCCTTGCATAATGTCCCTCCTGTATCAATAATATCATCAACAATCAAAACATCTTTGTTAAGAACATCGCCAACTAACTGCATATTTTCTATCTCTCCTGACCTGGGCCTGGTTTTATTAATCATTGCAAAAGAAAATTCTTTTTCATTAGGAAAATCCAGATTATATTTTTCAAGTCTTTTCAGGAAAGATTTTGCCCTGTGCACTCCTCCTGCATCAGGAGAGACAACAACTAATTTTTCAAATTCGTTTCCATGCTTCTGAAGCAGATAACGGGCTACTTCAGGAAAGCTGTAAAGATTATCCAAAGGAATATTTTCAGGATAAAATCCCTGAATCTGAGGTGCATGCAAATCCATAGTTATTATCCTTTTCAAATTTGGAGAGATTGTTCTTGCCAAAGCCCTTGCAGAGATAGGAACTCTTGACTTGTCTTTCCTGTCTTTTCTGGAATACATCATATTTGGCAGAACAAAACTTAAACTTTCAGCAGATGCACTCAATACCAAATCCTTTAACAGAAGCATCTCTACCCACCATTGCTGCGGGGGCTTGGTTGAATCATGAATAAAATAAACATGTTTTTTTCTTATATTTTCGGGAATATACATGTCAATTTCTTTATTATTAAAAAAATCCATGCAAACTTCCCAAAGAGGAATTGATTCGTGTCTTTGTGATTGTATATACTCCCTTATTTTAACAGCAAACTCCCATGCTTTTGATTTCGGGTCTGCCAGCAATACCACACCATCCATATTAAAAATTATAAAAATCTATTTAAATTAATTGCTATACCTAAAAAGATGAATAGAAAGAGAGGTATTTTTCTGCTTATCTTTCTTGTATCTCTATTATTTATTATAAATTATAAATTTATCAATAATGCTATTGTTGAATTTCTCACAGATTATGAAACTGCTGTTGTTAAAAGGATAATTGACGGAGATACAGTGGTTGTTGAAAATAATACACATGTAAGATTATTGGGGATTAACACGCCTGAGAAAGGAGAGAAATATTATAATGAGGCAAAGAATTTTTTAGAAATGATAATTCTTAACAAGACAGTAAAACTGGAATATGGGAATGAGAAATATGATAAATACGGGAGAACTCTTGCTTATATAATCCTTAATAACAAAAATATTAATTCTGAAATTGTGGAGGGTGGATTTGGGAATACCTATATTTATAGCGATGATGAATATACAACCAGATTAAAACAGGCATGGAATGAATGCATAAGTAATGAAAAGAACTTGTGCGAAAAGTCAGATGATAAATGCGCAAAATGCATTGAACTGGAAAAATTAGATGTTAAGAACCAGGAAATCATTTTTAATAATAATTGCAGTTTTGATTGTGATTTAACAAGCTGGACAATCAAAGACGAAGGAAGAAAAAGATTTATCTTTCAGAATTTTATTCTTGAAAAAAACAAGGAAGTAAAAATTATCGTCGGAAATGAAACAAATACAAATAATATTTTATACTGGAAAAATGAGGGATATGTCTGGACTTCAACAGGAGATACTTTATTCTTAAGAGATGCGGATGGAAAATTAGTTTTGTGGCGAGCCTACTAGAGAAATTACTGATTATTTTTTATAATTAACTTTAAATATTTGAACAGCCTATTTAATAGATGGGAATACCTTCCAGTGATTCAGAATCAAAAAGGATAGAAAGAGAAGAAAGAAGAAGAGAACTCATGGAAGAGAGAGGAAAAGTTAATGTAGAAAGAGCAAAAGCCCTTCTCTCTTTTGCAGATATTAACCCGAATATTTCTAAAGATGAATTAACTTTTGCCCTGCATGAAGAACTTACCTTAAAACAAATGGACAAGGATTACCTTTTTTTCTTTAACTCAATAGAAGAAAGAGGGGAAGATTATGAAAGATTTAGATATCGGTTCTGGAAAAATCAGGAAAGATTTATTTCAAAAAACATAACAAATTATCTCAGGGGTTATTATATTACTCTAAAAGAAAATCCTGAACTTTTTGAAAGATACAGCAAGATAAAAAGTCCGGAATTGAATGAACAACGGAAAGAAGGATGGAAAAGATATAATGAACTATGCATAAAGATGAACTCATTAGCCAGAAAATATGATACTCCTGAAAAACTTAAAACTATTTTGATAGAGATACTGAAATAAGAAGATAAAAACGATATATATTTTTCAATAGTAATATTTAAATAATATATTTTATAAAATATATTATGGATAAGAAAAAAGTGGCGATGATTATCTTTTTTGTATTCCTGACATTTTTATTATCTCTAATTTTCATAAGTGCTTATGATCAGCCGATGATTGTTGAAGCAAATTTTGTCGGCTATGGAGAACAATTCATAAATATTATAGTTCCTGATTATATTTATTTAGGAAAAGTTGATAAAGATAATCCTATTTCATCATTAGAACCACTAATAAGGATAAATAATACTGGAAATGTAAATGTAATAGTAACCCCAGAACTTGCCTCTGGCTCTCCTGCAGTTTTTAACTATACTTATTTTAGGAAGCAGAAAACTTCAACAACAAACCCAAGTTTAAACGTATCACATCAAATTGGAGAGTATAATATCAGCATAAAAAAGATGGATGATGAGACATTTTACATGAGATTAAACTTAACAGATTTTGAGGGTATTTTGCCTTCAGATAATCTTAATTTAAGCGCAACGATAAAGTTTATTGCAATGGCTTCTTAGGATAATAAAGTTAATAAATTATTTTCTGTATTTATTCTTATGAATAAGAGGATTATTTTTTGTTTGTTATGTTTAATTTTTTTAATGCAGTTAATCTGCTCTTTGGAATTGGGAATCAGCCCTGCTTATCTTAATCTAGAGACAAGAACAGGGAAAGAAATCTGCGAAAATATGACTATTTATTCAGACAGGAATATAGATATAATAATTAAAGACCGATGGACTGAAGCTGGAAAGAGCAGGGAACTTAAAGACTATAATCTAAGTGCAGAAGATATGGGAATCAAAATTATTTTTCCTGAAAGAATACATGTCTCTGCAAATAAGAAGGAAAATATTAAGATTTGTTTTAGCGGGGAAAAAGAAGGGATATTTTATGGAGCAGTTCTATTTGATTCCGAAGGAGGATATGCAACTATCGGAAGCTGGATTAGTCTGAATGTAACAGAAGGAGAAAAGAAAAACTTTATCTCACTTACCGGCATGACAATAGGGGCAAAAAAGAGTATTAGTTATATAATGAGTGGATTGAGTGTAGCATTACTGATTGTATTAATAGTGTTGTTATTGAAATTAAAAAATAAGAGAAAAAAAGAATAAAGACTATATTATAAAATAGGATGATAAAATATAAAAATATTTAAATAAGGTTTTGTTCAAAACCTGATAATGGTAAAAAATAGATTAGTCTTTATTTTTTTATCAATAATTATTCTCTTCGGAGTTTTGGGGGTTGGGAGTGCTCTTGAAGAAAGAGAAAATACTATTATTGCAGCTGCTAATAGAATAGTTGCACTACAAGATGATGATGGTTTGTCCTCTCTTGCTGGCAGTAATCCTGTGGGAGCTCAAGATGGCTCTTGGGATTGGGATGTTACTGATAAAACAGGATCAACAGGAATAACTTATTATAACATTGCTGGAGTTACTGCAGAAGTTCTTCTTGATGCTTATGAATTGACAGATAATGAAGATTATCTTGATGCAGCAGAACTTGCAGGAGATTATATTATTAGTATCCCTATTTCTATTTCCCAAAGACAGAATGCATTTAGTATAGTATTCTTATATCGTTTAGCTGAAGTAAGTGGAAATTCAGATTATTCAGACAAGGCAGATGCTATATTAAACCATATCCTTTATGAAGAAAATTATTGGAGCACGCATAATGGGAATTACTGTGGTACCACTGCTGGAGATAATATAAATGGCTGTACTGCTGAAGAATTAACTAATGCTATAATAGATTATAGGAAATATACCCCAAGTAATCCAACAGGATATACTTTAGAGAACCCTACAGGAATTATAATTTGGGATTTACATAAATTTGTTGAAGCCGCTGAACTTGCTGATGAGACATCTTTTGCTAGTGACATGGCAAATATAATCAAAGATTATTTAGACCAAGAAAATTTTGATGAAGAAACTTCTTCCTATGAATTAGGATTGAGTTCAGGTATAAGAGCATTAAACTGGCAAGATATTGATTATAGTTTTTATTTAACTGATTTATTAGATGAACAATATTTTGATGGGCACTTTGAAAATCCAGAATTTCCTGATGAACATATTCAACCAACAGCTTATGCTTTAATGGCTCTAAGAGAAGTTGGGGAATTTGAAGCAGCTCAATCAGCTTCTGAATTTTTAATAGAAGAATTTGGTTATAGTGATTTAGATGGTTGGTTAGAAGATGAAATAGAATATTCAGAAGTTACAAGTGAAGCAGCACAAGCATTAGCAAAACTTGAAATGATTTACCCTGAAATTTCAGATGTTTATATTGAACCATTATTTCCAAATTTATTTTCTACATTAGTAAAAATATTTGCTACAATTACTGATGAAAGTGGGATTGACTACACCACAATTCATTATCAGATAGGTGATGATGAAATAAAAGACATGATTTTTGAAGGTCCTTTTGTGGGGGGAGTTGCAGGTATTTTTAATGGAGAACCAAAAGATGGAGTTTTAGTTCAATACCATATAGAAACTATAAATAATTTAGGAAATGAGAAATGGTATCCAAGTGAAGTAA
>MFWP01000002.1:48797-50182 GCA_001786415.1 Candidatus Pacearchaeota archaeon RBG_19FT_COMBO_34_9 | reverse complement strand
CAACAACATTAACAATCAGCGATCCAAAATTTGGAGAACCACCATATGTTACTTTTGATACTATATTAACTTTAACATGCAATGATACAATAAGCAGTTGTGATAAGACTTATTTCAAAGAGACAAGCGAAACAGAGTGGAATGAATATACAGAACCTTTAAGTGCTCCTTTAGGCACACCAGATGGCTCATATATAATCTATTATTATTCTTTAGATAATGCAGGAAATGAAGAAGTTGAAAAAACACAAGAGATAATTTTAGATAATACTAATCCAGAAGTTACATTAAATGAATTAAATGAATTTTATAGTTCTGTCCCAGTAAATTTAGAATTTACATACTCTGATTCAGGTTCTGGGATAAATGAATATAAAGTTTACAAGAAAAGATTAGGAGTAGATTCTGATTTTGCAATAATAAGTGGTATATCTTGCAATACAATTGATGATACAACAACTTGTGAATTTATGGATGGTTTAAAGGATGGTAAATTTGAATTTAAAGTTGAAGTTATAGATAATGTAGGAAACTCGCAAGACTCTAATATTGTTAGTGCTACTTTGGATAGAGCTGGACCAGATGCAGTTAATTTAGATTCTCCAGACGATAGTTCTTACCTTAACGAACAACCATTGCTATCTTGGTTTGAAGGAGAAGATAATGATGATAATTTGAATCCAGCATATGGTGAATATGGAGTTTCTGGAATAGAAGAATATGAACTTGAGTTAGATGGTGAAGAACCAATAACATTAACTGAATTAAGCTATCAAACATTAGAATTAAACGAAGGAAGTCATTCTTGGAGAGTAAGGGCTAATGATAATGCAGGAAATACAGGAATATGGAGTGAAACAAGAACTTTTGTTATAGATACAACTCTTCCTGAAATTTCAGATATGGCTGTTAATCCTTATTATGAAGGAAGCATTTATGTCGCTGGAACAGTTACTGCAAGTGCTACTGTAACAGATGATAATGGTATTAATTCAGTTACATTCAGTCTAGGTGATGAAGAGTGTGATGCTACAAATACAGTTGATGATGCTTGGGCTTGTGATATAGATACAATATCTCTTGGAGACGGAGAATATAATTTAATTGTAACTGCAGTTGATGTAGCTGAGAATGAAAATGTTGATGATTCATTAATTGTAACAGTTGATAATACAGTACCTTCAACAATAATAACTTCTCCAGAAGAACATTCTCTATTTGCATCTTACTTTGATGTTGAAATTGAATATTCAGATGATGGTTCTGGATTGTATGAATGTCAATATAGGGTATTTAGTAATGGCATACCTACAAGAGATTGGACACTAAGAGACTGCAATGCAGATATAACAATAACTGTAGGAGAAGGAATGGATTGTAATGTT
>MFWP01000002.1:43224-48784 GCA_001786415.1 Candidatus Pacearchaeota archaeon RBG_19FT_COMBO_34_9 | reverse complement strand
GGAAATGAAAATATTGTAGTAGAAAGAACATTCAGCATTGATTGGACAAATCCTCCACAAATATTGAGTTCAGGTCCAAGCGGGACTATTCAAAATAAAGATACACTTTTATATGTAGAAACAAATAAACCTGCAACATGCAGATATGATACAGAATACAAATCAGATTATGATGCAATGAGTGAAGAAAATGAAATGGAAAATACACTTAATGGATTATTACATACATTACCATTAGAAGATTTAACAGACAAAACATATAATTATTATGTAATATGTAAAGATACTGTTAATAATGAAATGAGTTATCCTGCTTCAATATCTTTTGATGTTGATACAAGAGAAACTTTTGCTGTAACCATTCCAGAAACAAAAGGAGATTATTTAAGAATAGGATGGAATCAATTTTTCTTACCAAGTTTTGTATTGGAAGATACCAGTTTAACAGCACCTTATCTAGTAGAAGATGTTCTTGCATCAATAGGGGGAAGTTATGATATTATCTATCATTATGATGGAACTATCTGGAGATCATATGAACCTGGAAGACCAGTTAATGATTTAATTGATTTGACAGAATTTAATGGGGGAGTATTCCCTTATTTTATTGATATGAATGTCTCTGGAGAAAGAATAGAAATTTCATATTAATCTAAAATGAAAAAATTCTTTATTTTATTAGGATTGGTTGTTTTATTAAGCACAAGCATATTTGCTGCAGATGTAAGCAAAGTCGGAGATTGGTGGGGAACTGTGACAATCAATGAAAATGTCGATACAGATGGCGCTACTGTATCTGCTTATATCAATAATACAAAAGTTGCAAGTGCTACTGTAGGTCAATATGTCTCTGGATATTACCTTATTCATGTTGAAGGCAGTATAGGAAATATTGTTTTATTCAAAGTAAATGGAAAAGATGCAATAACTGATGTATGGTCTAATGCTGACCATGAATTAAATCTAATTGTTAACATAAGTAGTTCTGATGATTCTGATGACAGCGACTCTTCTGGCGGAGGAGGCGGTGGTGGTGGAGGAGGTGGAGGAACAACTACCTCAGGAGGAAGCAATTTATTATCAACTGCTTCAACAACATCTGGCTCATCATCAACAAATAATCAGGATAACAATGGAGATAAGACAACTGATATTAGCAAAAAGGGAGAATTATCATCAACAAACTTCCTTACAGGTGCTGTTACAGGAATAACTAATTTTGCAAAATCTCCTGAAGGAATTGCATCAATTGTATTATTATCTGTAATCTGCGGGGCAATAGCATTTGTCAGCATTAAAAAAAAGTTTGCAAAAAAGCCAGAGAATCCTGAAGGGGGAAAGCAAGATTCATCAGATAATAAAGCAAATCAAAACGCTTAAATATCCATCTTCTTCTATATTTTTGTAGACCAGGTTGGCGGATTAGCCCTACGCCGTTTGCAAACGGGCTTTATGGCAGACTGCAAGAAGGCGAGTGAGTAGATTGTTAAAAAGTCTTTATTCGGACGTTGACGCTTTGTCTGTTTTGATCTTGCAGATGCGAAATGGGTCAGGCCCTGATCGGAGCAGCCCTAAACATTTGATAAGGTGCTTAGCAGGTCGCAAGGCCGAGGAAGAATAGAGGTAGCTTTTTAGTTTTCTACAGGCAAACCTTCGGGTCTACAATAATATATTTTCTTCGGGCTTATAACGAAAAAAGAACCAAATTTTTCAGAATAAAAATATAATTTATTTTTCAACAAAAACTTATTAAACTCTTTTTTATTTATTTGTTTATGAATAAAAGAGGTCAGTTTTTTCTTATTGCTGCTGTTGTCATAATTGTTGTTGTTGTGAGCATTGTAACAATCGCAAATTTTACGCAAAAAAAAGATGATATAAAACTTTATGATTTGGGTGAAGAATTAGGAATTGAAAGCCAGCAGGTACTGGATTATGGGACATATAATTCTCTTGATGATGAAGAAATGAAAGAGTTAATGGAAAATTTCATTGAAAATTATGTCAATTATGCAGGAGAAGGAAAAAATATTTATTTCATATTCGGAAACAAGGAAAAAATCTATGTAATTGGATATCAGGATGTGTTGCCTGCAGAAAGTGTCTGTGTGCAGTTAAATCCTGAAACAGACAATGATTGCTGCAAGAAAGGGCAAAAATGCATAGATGGAAGATGTGAAGCAGGAGGAATTTGCGGCAAAGACGAGATTCAGTGCGGAAGCAATTGCTGTAATCTTGGTGAAAGATGTGTAAATGGAAGATGTGAAGCAGGAGGAATTTGCGGTTATCACAGAGTTGAATGTTCCACACCATGCATACCTCTTGAAGTAATGGGAGAAACGCAGGAATTTACTACTAACGGGAATATATACAAGGTTGTTATCAGAATAGGAAACACAGATTATGAATTCAGATTAAGATACGGAGAAAATTTCTATTTTGTAATCTGGCAGAAAGTCGGCGGAGAAACGCATGTTGTTACAAGCGGGGAAGAATGAAAATAAAATTTTTAAAAAAGGTGAATAATGCTTCTGAAAAATCGTAGGGGAATAAGCATAGTGATAGGATATGTCCTGCTAATCACTGTTTCAATAGTTATGAGTGTGGTTGTTTTCCAATGGCTCAGGACATATGTCCCGAAAGAAGCTCCAAAATGCTCTGAAGGCACTTCTTTTCTTATAAGGGAAATTTCCTATAATTGCACAAGCCAAAAATTAAGCATAGATGTAAAAAATAACGGGAAATTCAGCATTAATGGATATTTTATCCATGCCTCTGACAAAAGTGATTTGGAACAGCTGGCAATTATAGATTTATCTCCTAAACTTGTTGTCCAGGAACATGAAACTATCTACCTGAGTTCAGTTGAATTTTCAAATGTAGAAGAGAATAATCTTCTTCCTGGAGGGACTCATTCTTCTCTGTTTAATGTTGCAGATTACTGCCCCTGCGATGCTCCAGGCAAAACTCTTACAAAAATCGAAATAATTCCTACAAGGATACAGGACATTGAAGGAAAAAAGAGATTTGTAATCTGCAGTGATGCAAAAATTGAAGAAACCCTGACATGCCATTAAAAACAACAAATATCAAAGCCAAACAAAAGAACAATTTAAAAATAATAAAAGATATAAGATAATATAAAAAAGATGATAAAAAAATTAAATAATAAAATAACTCGCGACCCCGCTCGTTTATCACTGTCCTTACTTCCGCGAAATCGCTCTGCTCCCGATTCCGCTCGTTTATCACTGCCCTTAATTCCGCGAAATCGCTCTGCTCCCGATTCCGCTCGTTTATCACTGCCCTTAATTCCGCGAAATCGCTCGGGGCTGTCGCCGGTGATTACTACTGTATTATTAATTGCTCTTGTAATTGTAATTATCTCTATAATATTTTTATGGTTCAGGGGAATGGTTGAGGAAGGAGTCACAAAATTCGGGAAGAATATAAAACTCGTATGCGATGATGTTAATTTTGAAGCAAGTTATTCTGCAGGAACAATTAGTATTGCCAACACAGGAAATGTTCCTATATTCAGGGTTAGTCTGCAAATGACTACAGGAGGAAATTATCAGACAAAAGACATAACAGAATTCAGCGGCGGAAGCAGCTGGCCGACTAACGGGCTGAATCAGGGGGGAACTTTTTCAGGGACAATTGACGTCGGAAGTGCTGAAAAGATAATAGTATCACCAATATTAATTGGAACATCTGCCAAAGGCAAAAAGACTTTTATATGCGGGGGGCAATATGGTCAAGAACTTGCTGTTTAATAAGAAAAATCGCAGAACTCGCGACTTCGCTTGTATGACACGTGCCTTACTTCCGCGAAATCGCTCGGGATTATCTGCAATTGTAATCACAGTTATTTTAATTGCATTAAGCATGGCTGCAATAGTTCTTGTCTGGGTTTTTATAAATAACATAGTAAAAGGACAAATCAAAAGCAGTGAAGCCTGTTTTGGAAATTTTGACAAAGTCTCAATTAATGAGCAATATACGTGCTATGACAGCGCAGCAGATTTAATCAGATTTTCATTAATAGTAGGAGATATTGATGTGGATAAAATAATTGTTTCTGTATCGTCGGCAAGTGCAGTAAAAAGCTATACAATAATAAACGGAACAACAATTCCCGGATTAGTTATGTATTCAGGAGAAAGCCCGCAAACTATAATCCTTCCTGGCAAGAATTCAGGATTAACATATAATGCAACAGGATTTGCTTCAACAGCAGATTTAATACAGATTGCGCCTGTTATCGGTGGAACCCAGTGTGAAGCCTCTGACTCTGTTTCTGAAATTGAAGTTTGCACAGGATAAAGTTAAAGAATTTTTATGACATTAATTATTTAAATTAAAATTTACTTGTAGATATATGAAAAAGAGGAGAAAGAAAAAAAATAATTTTCGCGGACAGGTGTGGATAGAAACAGTAATTTACACACTTATTGCTTTTGTCATGATCGGGCTTGTCCTGTCTTTTGCAAGACCAAAAATAGAAGAACTTCAGGACAGGGCAATTCTCCAGCAGTCAACAGATATGATGAAACAAATAGATTCAACAATTCTTACAATAGGAGCATCAGGCAATCAGAGAGTTCTTGAAATAGGAATAAAAGAAGGAACCCTGAAGATAGACTGCCAAAATGACAAGATGATTTTTGAAATGGAAAGCAAGAGTATCTATAGTGAACCAGACAAGCCTGTAAATGACGGAAATATAATAATTTTAACAAAAAAGAAAAGCGGATATAATCTTGTGACTTTAACCAGAGATTATGGGGAGGATGATTATAACCTGAAATTTGAAGGCAATGATGAGGAATTGAAAGTCATAAGCAAGTCATCAACTTCATACAAGCTGTCAATATTAAATGAGGGGGCAGATGCGAACAGAAAAACTGTACTAAATATATTATTAGGCTAAATATATCTAAAAACTAAAATGACAGAACTATCGTTCAGCACAAATACAAAATCAGGAGATTTTGCATAATGGAAATAGGGAGAAAATTAAACAGTATAAATGTAGAAAGTTACGAAAGAGTAAAGATAGATTTTCATCCAAAAACTCCTCCTCTTGAAAAAATAAAAGACAAGACAAGAATAGATGTAAGATACTGCGTTATATCGCCGTTTGCATTTGTCCATATTTACTGGGATGAAAGCATTTACGAGCTTGTTTATGAAATTGAAGAGCCAATTTTAAATGAAGAAGAAAAATATTACATGGAGCAGCTGACTTCTGCAATAAGGGATTTGATAAATTTTGAGGAGATAGTTGAAAGAAATGAAGAGGCGCTTCTGGAATATATAGACAAAAGGCTAAAGCTTCTTGCAGTTGAATTCGGAATGAATATTCAGTATGAGTCATACAAGAAAATATATTATTATCTGTGCAGGGATTTTATAGGAGTCAATGAAATTGAGCCTATACTCAGGGATTATTTTGTTGAAGATATAGAATGCAACGGGGTGAACAGCCCTGTTTACATAATTCACAGGCTTTACAGGAACATAAAAACAAATATATCTTTTGGAAGCATGGAAAAAC
>MFWP01000002.1:42667-43187 GCA_001786415.1 Candidatus Pacearchaeota archaeon RBG_19FT_COMBO_34_9 | reverse complement strand
AAGGCATATTTCCTACGCTGATCCAATACTCGACGGAACCCTGCCTGACGGAAGCAGAGTAAATGCAACTTACACGATAGATGTAACAAGCAGAGGCCCTACTTTCACAATCAGAAAATTCACAAAAACTCCGTGGACGCCGACGCAGTTGGTTTTATTCCGCACATTAAGCCCTGAAATGCTGGCATATTTATGGATGCTCGTGCAGTATAAAATGAATATACTTATAACAGGAGGAACTGCATCCGGAAAAACAACCTTGCTTAACGCTGTTGCATTTTTTATTCCTCCTGAAGCAAGAGTTGTAAGCATTGAGGATACAAGGGAATTAAATCTTCCAAGGGAAAACTGGCTTCCAAGTGTTGTCAGGGGAGCAACAGGAGGAGGAAAAGGAAATGAAATAACACTCTTCACATTATTGAGAAGTTCATTCAGGCAAAATCCTGATTATGTAATTGTGGGTGAAGTGAGGGGAAAAGAGGCATCTGTATTATTTCAGGGAATGGCTTCAGGGCATTCT
>MFWP01000002.1:39355-42639 GCA_001786415.1 Candidatus Pacearchaeota archaeon RBG_19FT_COMBO_34_9 | reverse complement strand
TTGAAACTTTAATAAAAAGACTTGAAACTCCTCCGATAGAGCTTTCTCCAACATTACTGAATGTTCTTGACTGCGTGTGCATCATGACACATGCTATTGTAAATAAAGAGGAAACAAGAAAATTAAGAGAGGTTGTGGAAATAGTAAATGTCAATGCTGACGGAGTAGCTACACTTAATACTCCTTTTACATGGAATCCTGCAGATGACAGATTTTATTTCAGGAAAAGCAGCAAGGTTTTTGAAAAAATATCAAGAAGATACGGGATAAGCGTGGAAGATTTGGATATGGAATTCAGGAGAAGAGTTCAGGTTGTATACCAGTTATACCAGAGAAGAATATTCAATTTTGAAGATGTCCAGCAAATAGTAAACAAATATTACAAACGCCCTGATGAAGTATTAAGAGATTTGGGATTTGGGTAGTAAGTTTAATCTATTATTCTCCATTTAAAAGTTGTAGATGAACCATAACCGCAATGAGCTCCTGTGTATCCGCTCTGGTCCTGATAAGTCCATTCTTTCCAATATGGTGTGCCTATTGTATAATACCATGAACCCTGCCTTCCATTAACTTTGCAGTACTTGTGAATATCCCCCGAAGGTTGAGAAAATCCCCAAGGACAACTATTACAGCCTTGTCCTTCCCAACAAGCCTGGCTTGACGGAGGTTTAGTTCCTGTGCAATAACTGTCAGCTACTTGTGTCCCATCATTTCTTTTGCATGAAACTGTTCTTGCCCTGTTATTATTAGTACAGGAACTCCATGAACCAGCATCCCATGAATAAGTATATTCATCAAAAGTTTTTGCACATCTAAACCCTGTCCAGGAACTTCTAAATCCCTGCGGGTTTCCATAGGTTGCGGTTATTTCATAAACTGAAACAGAGAAAATACCCCCATAAGTCCTTGAAACATACATACCTCCGCGGCTAAATCTGTTGTTATCATACAAGCATATATCATCTGCTATTCCAGCTCCTTTGCTTGATGGATTTGAACCATAATCTATTGAAGTGCTCGGACCTGCTTCTGCTCTTTCAAGATCAGCAAAACCAGAATATGTCCATTCTTTATAACCATTATCAGCATTAGTCCAAAAGTTTGCGCCAACTCCTGGTGAGCACATTCCGTTAACCCATTCATCTGCATTTCCTGAAAAATCCCAGATTGATGCGCCTGTTGATAATTTTAATTCGGCTTTTGTATTTCTTCCTGTCCCATATTCAGGGTCAGCCCCATTATAACTGCCTGCATCATCTGTTCCGACATTTCCTCTTTTAATCATTCCGTTTCCTACTGCTCCGCCTGTCCAGCTCGCAGGAGTTGATTCAATATTTTTTGCTATTGTCATCCATTCAGCATTTGTTAAAAGATGATATCCTGAACCTAAGCTTTCACATGCTGTTTTTGCATTGTTAAAATAAAGATTTGTCCATGGAGTCAGAGCTTCCTGTGATACTGGTTTGCCATTGACATTCTTTGCTTCATATTTCATAACCAAGAAATCAGAAGTTCCTAAAGCAGAATTTCCAGGAACAAGTATCCACCCATAACACCATTTTCCACTGTCAATTGCATCCTGAAGGCTCATTGCAGAACCATCAACAGTCACTTCAATTTCAGTTGCATAATGATAAGCTTTGCTCTTATCAGTTGGTCCTGTGTAAGAAGAAGTTGGAGTATTTGCACAAATTCCGGTTGAAGATAATGCCTGAATTAAATTATTTTCTGTACCACCAACAGAAACCCAGATTGCATCTGCTTTATGCCCTCCTGAAGGAATTGCTGAAGGAGAACTGTATGTATGGCTCCCTGTAAATAAATCTTCATTAATTGCCTGTTGCAAAGTTTTTTCAGAGCCGTCTATTACAATTTTAATATTAGTAGCAGCAGAATGCCACTGCTTTGTCTTGTCCACTGCAGCAGTGATAATAAAAACTCCTGCGATTAAGATAATCAATCCTATGAATAAATAAATCCACCTCTTATTTTTCATACAGTTTATATAAAGAACTTTCTCTTTTTAAAATATTCTCTCCCAAATATTTAATAATAGGTTTTGCTTTTTTTATGCATGGACAAAGAGAATATTAGTTTCCTTAGCCAGCTTATCAAATCTCTTGAAGAAGCTGAATCAAATCTTGAAAAAGCCTACAAAAAAGGAGATATTGAAAATTTCAACAAATCAAAAAGAATAATGCTCAG
This sequence comes from Candidatus Pacearchaeota archaeon RBG_19FT_COMBO_34_9, assembly GCA_001786415.1. Lineage (GTDB taxonomy): Archaea > Nanobdellota > Nanobdellia > Pacearchaeales > GW2011-AR1 > RBG-13-33-26. Next base: position 40,431 of record MFWP01000002.1, on the reverse strand, counting down.
GATACAAAAAGAAATTTCTGATATAATAAAATGAGCAAACAGGAAATTTGCCACAAATACAAAATAGAGGATTTTGCATAATGACAGCAATGGAAGACAAAATAGACAATATCAAAGAAGCAGTTTTCAAAGAAAAAAAGATAGCAAATGAGTTTAAGTCATTGTTTAATTATTTTAAAAATACCAGGGACGAACAGGAGAAAAAAATGGTTAACAGCCAGATAGAGAAATTAAGAGTATTATTGATAAATGCAAATGATGAACTCCTGAAAAATCTTGATGAAATAACAATAAAAAAAACATTGGGTGTGGCTGTTCCTGCGAAAGAAATTAAAAAAAGAAAAATAGAAATTCCTGAAAGAAAGATTGTCTTCTCTGCCAAATCAAGGGAGATATCTGAATTAGACAGGGAAATCCTGAAGAGGCTTAAAAAAAAGAGAGAAAGAATAGTTGAGAAAAAAGAAAAAAAGCCAAACCAGTATATCCAGCTTGCAAATAATCTTTTTTCGGACTTTACAAAATCCTTAATCAAAGAAAGAAAACTTGTAACACTGGAAAGAGATTTAATACGCTCTAATCTGGGCTACACTCCTGCGACTTACATATCTGTCCTTATTCTTACAACAATTTTAGCAGCAGCTGCCTCATTTGTAATATTTGTATTTCTTCTTTTTTTCAGCATAAGCCCCACTTTTCCGATAATAACCAGGGCAGCAGACGGGTTCGGCATACGGCTGCTTAAAACTTTCTGGATTCTCTTTGTCATCCCTGCAGGAACTTTTTTATTTATGTATCTTTATCCTTCCCTTGAAAAAAAGTCAATTGAAAACAAGATAAACCAGGAACTTCCTTTTGCAACAATACATATGGCTGCAATTTCAGGCTCTATGATTGAACCGACAAAAATATTCAGCATAATCTCGTCAACAAAAGAATACCCAAACCTTGAAAGGGAATTCAACAAGCTCCTTAATGAAATAAATATTTACGGGTATGACTTGGTTACTGCACTGAAGGATTTGGCGATAAATTCTCCAAGCCAGAAACTCGGCGAGCTTTTTAACGGACTTGCAACC
>MFWP01000002.1:25563-39341 GCA_001786415.1 Candidatus Pacearchaeota archaeon RBG_19FT_COMBO_34_9 | reverse complement strand
CAAGAGATCCAACAGCATGCTTTTTGAATACAGGCTTGACAAGGAAAAAAGAACCAAGACAGCAGAAACATTTATGGATATTTACATAAGCGTTGTTATTGCTGCGCCGATGATTTTAATGCTTCTCCTGATGATGATGAAGATAAGCGGATTCGGGGTAAGTTTGAGCACATCAATGATAACCCTCCTTGTAGTCGGAGGAGTTTCCCTGATAAACACAGCCTTCATGATATTCCTGCAATTAAAACAAACCACTACTGCATAAAATGTTAAATCTGGAATTAAAAAAAGTCCACTGGTTCGGAATAATCGGAGGGCTGATAATTATTGCCCTGTCTTTTTTATTCATGGGCACGAGATTTTTCTTTTTTATATTCTGGTTCGGGCTGTTGGCAGGAGCAATACCTTTTGTATTAACTACAATACAGAAAACAAAGACAGCCAGAGAAAAAGAAGAAATGTTTCTTGAATTTACAAGAAATCTTGTTGAGAGTGTAAAAACAGGAACTCCAATAAGCAAAAGCATAATTAATCTGAAAAAAAAGCCATTTGGTGTTTTGAGCAGGCATATTGAAAAATTAGCAAACCAGATTTCCATGGGGATACCGTTAAGAGCAGCACTTCAGACTTTTGCAAATGATATAGATAACGTGACAGTTTCAAGAACAATCACATTAATAGGGCAGGCAGAAAGGGCAGGAGGAAATATCGGAGAAATTCTTGAGGCAGTTGCAAAGGCAGTTGCCATGGCAGATAAGCTAAAGAAAGAAAGAAAGGCTGCAATCTCCACCCTGGTTGTCCAGGGTTATATAATATTTTTTGTTTTTATGGTAATAGTATTGGTTATGCAGTTTTACATAATACCAATGATTTCAGGAATTGCAAATGTCGGAACTTTGGGTGCAGGAGGAATCACTACAGGCGGGACAGAAAGCACAACAGCAATAGAGGTGTCAAAAGCTTTCCTTTATCTTCTTCTTATTCAGGGATTTTTCAGCGGGCTTACCATAGGAAAACTTTCAGAAGGAGAGATAAAGGCAGGAATAAAGCATTCTTTCGCATTAATGGCATTGTCATTTTTGATATCCGCAGTTGCAAATATTTTTTTCGGATAAATAAATAAAAATATAAACATTAAAAGAAGAGATTATAATATGAAAAGGGGTAAAAAAAACCGCAAAGGCACGCATGTCGGGATGATTCTTTCCTTTGTTATTTTTATTACTTTTGTAGTCTTTTTGTATATGGTGGTCAATCCTATAATAAATACAGGAGAAGATAAAAAGGCAACCCTGGATTATCTCAGGACAAAGATAATAGAAAATGTTACTGCAGAATTTATAAGCGCTAGCATTCAACTGAACAGCTCAAATCCTTTCAGCACGAGCAAAAACTGCATAATATTGGAGGGATTTCTTGCTTCTACAGAAATGTATTATCCAAATATAATAATACAGGATAAAAACGGATATATTCAGGAAGCATATGCAGATTTTGCTAATTTAAAAATAAACAGACTAAACAAAGATTTTCTTTTTTTCAGGGCTTATTATTCACCTGAATTTAATGCATTGGGTGATAATCCCTCATTATCATGTTATACTCTGAAAGATTACAGCGGCTCAGTCAAAGCAGATAAATATATCTTTGAAAAGAACATGTATGAATTTATTGATTTATATAGAAATAATTATGAAAACCTAAAAACCCAGCTGAAAATTCCAACTGAAAATGAATTTGGATTTGCTTTTATACAGCGCAATGGAACCAAGATAGAAGTGAGCCAGGAAATCACATCAAAAAATGTTTATGCAGATGAGATTCCAATTCAGTACGTCAATAATAATTCAAATATAGTCACAGGTTTTATGAATATAAAAATATGGTAAATGGAAATAAAATGAAAAAAAATAAGACAACTAGCGCCCCCGCTCGTTTATCACTTTCCTTACTTCCGCGAAATCGCAAAGCATGGATAGAAATTGTCGAGGCATTTGTAGCTGTGCTTCTTGTAGCAGGAGTTCTTCTGATAATCATAGGCAGAGGGGCTACAGGAGGAAAAGATATTGCAAGCAATGTGTATTATACAGAGATTTCAATATTGAGAGAAATACAAAGAAATGACAGCATGAGGGAGGACATTCTGACAGCGCAGGTGCCTGTTGAGTGGGAAGAGGCAGGATTTCCCGAGAGTGTAAAAAACAAGATAGCTGAAAGAACCCCAACTTATCTGGAATGCATAGGAAAAATATGCGAGATAGATGATATATGCAGTCTCACAGAGAAAAAAGAGCAGGATGTTTATGCACAGGCTGCTGTAATAAGCCCGACAATCGGCGGGGGAGAAGTTTACAGAAAATTGAATCTATTCTGCTGGACAAAATAAAATGAAAAACAAAAAATATAAATTTCTTGAACATACTGCAGATGTTAAATTTCTGGCATCAGGAAAAACTCCTGAAAAGCTTTTTATTAATTCTGCACTTGCATTAAAAGAATCCATGTGCGGGAAGATAAAAGTAGGAGAGAAGATAAAAAAATCAATAAAGATAAAAAGAAAAGATTTTGAGGCTCTTCTTTACGGTTTTCTGGAGGAAATTCTTTTCATGCTTGATGCTGAAAATTTCCTTATTTCAAGAATCAGCAGCATAAAAATCAGCAATAAATTTGATTTGAAAGCGACAATTATCGGAGACAGGGCATCTGAATACGAATTTACAAATCCTGTAAAGGCAGTCACATACAATGAAATGTTTGTAAGAAAGGAAAAAGTTCCCAGCGATAAAGACGAAAATAAAAAAGTAGAAGTCTGGATAGCGCAGGCTGTGCTTGATGTTTAAGGGAGAAGAACAGCGACTGCAATTGTTGTTGTCCACAAGCCATCTTTATTGCCCTCTGCTGACTGGCAAACATTTGTTGTCTTGAATATCTGCCCGCTTGCTTTGTAAACCTGCTCTCTTTCTTCCCATGCAGTACCAGAATTAAATTCTATTCCCAAAGTTGTTGCAAGCATTGTTGCTGCCAGATCTTCTGCATATTCGCCTGCTTTTTTTGCAGTCTCCCCAAAGGTATGATGCTCTGACAAATAGCCGTAATTGTTATCATCTTTAGGAACTGCAATTCCTATTGCAGAGGACACTAATCTGTTTGGCTCATTTGACTCGCTTCTTGCCATGACACAAAAAGTTATCTGCCCTGCTGAAAGAAATTTCAGTCCTTCTTCTCTTGTTATGATTTTACATTTTGGAGGAAGAATGCTGGAGACATAAACAAGGTTGCATTTTTCTATTCCTGCATCCCTGAGTGCAAGCTCGAATGATGCCAGCTTGTCTTTATGAACTCCTACCCCTTTTGTTAAAAATAATTTTGTCGCAATCACAATAAAAATAATATTAACAGGAGGTATTTTTAAAGATTTTGGTTTGAAAGAATTGCAAATTATTATAAACTTCTGGGAATTTATACAGATATGAAATTAAAAAAAATTTCAAAAAATATTTATGAAATCCCGAAAGAGGGAAATATGAAAGTTCCTGCAAGGATTTTTGCGAGCGAGGAAATTCTTGAAAGCATAAAAAAAGACAAGAGCATTGAGCAGATAAAAAATGTTGCATGCCTGCAGGGAATTTTGAAATATGCCATCGCCTTGCCGGACAGCCATCAGGGTTATGGTTTTAATATAGGCGGAGTTGCTGCATTTGATTTGGAGAAAGGAATAATTTCCCCTGGCGGAGTCGGATATGATATTAACTGCCTGAGCGGGGATTCCAAAATATTAAATGAATTTGGCTACACTAAAAAGATAAAAAATTTTGAAGAGAGTAATAATCCAGACTTATTAAAAATTTTAAATAAAAATAATCAAACCCAAGAAAATTCAAATATTTCTTTATTTATGAAAAAATATTCTGAAAAAATAGTAAAGATTAAGACAAAATCTGGAAATGAAATTTTTGCAACAAAAGAGCACCCCTTTTTTACTGAAGAGGGCATGAAAGAAATTGATAAAATTAATGCAGGAGATAAAATATTATTATATCCCTTTGGGGGGATAGAATATGAAGAACCAAAGAAAATTTTGCTTATAAGTGAAAATGATATTGATAAGTTTGATAAAAGTTCAACATCTAAACTGCAAATAAAAAATAAATTAAAATCTCTCGGATTGCTTCCATTATATTCCAATAACCCAAAGATACCTTATTTGTTAAAGATTATGGGTTTTGTATTTGGAGACGGAAGTTTAAGTATTGAAAAAAATTCTCAGGTTGGTTTTTATGGGAATAAAGAAGATTTAGAACTAATTAAAAAAGACATTGAAAACATAGGATTTGCTACAAGTATTTTTTCTAGGCACAGGAGGCATAAAATTAAGACACAATATAAAGAATATAAATTTGAAAGAGAGGAAACCTCTCTGAGAAGTGGTTCAAGTACATTTAGCATTTTGCTTTATCTTTTAGGAACTCCAAGGGGAAATAAATCTAAACAAGATTATATTATTCCTTCATGGATTATGAATTCTGTAAAATGGCATAAAAGATTATTTTTAGCAAGTTTATTTGGGGCAGAATTAAGCTCCCCAAAAACTATGACTAATAATAAATTTAATATGTATGGACCTATTTATTCTATTAATAAAGAAAATATATTACATGGTGTTAATTTTGTAACTCAGATTTCTGCTATTCTAAAAGAATTTGGAGTTGAAAGTGTGCTCTTAAAATATGGAACTAATGAAGTAAATGGGACAAAATCTAATCGGGTAAGGTTAATGATTTATCCAACATCAAAAAACTTACTAAATCTCTTTTCAAAAATCGGCTATGAATATAATATCAAAAAAACAAAATTAGCAAATGCCGCAATAATCTGGCTTAAACAGAAAGAAAAAATTCTGGGATTTAGAAATGAAACTATGAAAAAAGCAAGAGAACTGAAAAACAAAGGAATTCATGCAAGTGTAATTATTGAAAATTTGTCAACTAAATATTCAAATGAATCTTTCATTGAAAAAGCAATTTATTATAATGATTATGGAAAAACGGGGAGTAGAATAGCATATTGTTTTATTTCATTTAACGAATTTGTTAAAGAAAGTTGTTATGGTGAAGAGGGTTTTATCTGGGATGAGATAGAATCAAAAGAGGAAAGGAACTATGATAATTTTGTATATGATTTTACCATGAATAATGAAAATCATAATTTTATTGCGGATGGATTTGTTGTCTCAAATTGTTCTGTAAGATTGTTAAAAACAAATCTTACAAAAAAAGATATTTTAGGAAAACAAAAAGAAGTTACAGATGAATTATACAAAAAAATTCCGTCGGGAGTTGGAAGAGGAAGCAAGTTTAATATTACAAGGCAGGAACTGAATAAATTGCTTGAAAATGGCGCCAGGTATATTGTGGAAAAAGGATTTGGAGTAAAAGAGGATTACCTGCACATGGAAGAGGAAGGATGCCTGAAAGAAGCTGATTCTGGCAAGGTTTCTGAAAGAGCAATAAAAAGAGGAATCGGGCAGTTGGGGACTCTCGGAGCAGGGAATCATTTTCTGGAAGTTCAGTATGTTGATGAAATTTTTGACGATAAAATTGCAAAAGAAATCGGAATAAAAAAGGGGCAGGTTACAATCATGATTCACTGCGGAAGCAGGGGATTAGGGCATCAGGTTGCAAGCGATTATATCAAACTAATGGAAGATGAGTATGGATTCAAAGATTTGCCTGACAGGGAATTAATAAATGCGCCGATTAAAAGCCCTCTTGGGAAGGATTACTACAAAGCCATGTGCGCTGCTGCAAATTTTGCTTTTGCAAACAAGCAGTTGATAACACACTGGATAAGGGAAGAGATGGAAAGAATTTTCCCCAAAATAAAAATTGATGTAGTCTATGATATCTGCCATAATATTGCAAAATTTGAAGAGCATGTTATTGATGGGAAAAAGAAGACTGTGTGCATTCACAGAAAAGGAGCCACAAGAGCTTTTGGACCTGGAAGAAAAGAGATTCCTGAAGCATACAGAAAAATAGGACAGCCTGTAATAATTCCAGGAAGCATGGGAACAGCTTCGTATTTATTAATCGGAACCAAAAAGGCAGAGGAAATAACATTCGGAAGCACTGTTCATGGTGCAGGAAGAATTTCAAGCAGAAGCAAGGCATTAAGGGAATTAAGAGGAGAAGAAATAAAAAAGGAAATGAATGAAGGAGGAATTGAAGTAAAAGCCGGCTCAATAAAAAGCCTTGCAGAAGAAGCTCCTGAAGCCTACAAAGATATTGAAGAGGTTGTAAGAGTTGTTGATGAGCTCGGAATCAGCAAAAAGATTGCCAGATTAAAGCCTATGGTGGTTATTAAGGGATGAAATGAAAATAGCAATCCATTCTCCGAGAGTTTCATATTATATGGGCGGAGCTGAAAGATATATAATAAATTATTCAAAAGAATTGAGAAATCTCGGACAAGATGTTTATCTTGTAACTTATGATTCTCCAACAAAAAGTGAATGGTTTAACAAGTTTAAAAGGGAATTTAAAGGAAAGATAATTTTGATTAAATCCAAAAAAATAGATAAACAATTTGAAAAATTTAAAAATGCAACAAATCCATTTTTATGGGATAAGGAGTCTTTATTATTCGGAAAAGAATCCCAAGACTTTTATGATAATAATGATTTTGATTTAATTGCCTTGCATTATAATACCGATTGTATTAATATATCCAAGAAAAATAAATTGTGTTTGCATTTACATGGATTACCGGATAAATCCAGGCCAATAGAAGACAAATCAGTGAAAATTCCCAATAAGATTATTGCTGTCTCTATATACATAGCAGAAGGATGGAAAGAACTCCATAATATACATAAGAAAATTTTTGTAGTTCCTAATGGGATTAACCTAAAAAAACTGAAACAAACTAGAAAAAAATTAGATATAATTTACTTTGGTAGACTTATAAAGATAAAAGGAGTAAGAACTTTGATAAAATCAATAAAAATATTGGATAAAGATATCAAAGGCATTAAGATTGAGATAATTGGTGATGGCCCCGAAAAAAAATATTTAATTAGACTAACAAAAAAATTAAAATTATCTAATAATATTAAATTCCTTGGTAAGATAGATGATAAAAAATTAATAAAAAAGATTTCAGAAGCAAAAATCTCTATTTTCCCCTCTTATGCTAGGGAAGGAATAATGACTACTCTTTTAGAAGCAAGCTTATTCGGTTCTGGAATTATTGCAAGCGACGCCTGTAGCAATAGGGAATTTATAAAAAATAATTATAATGGACTTTTATTTAAACCAAAGAATTCACGGGATTTGTCCCAAAAAATAAAAAAATTATTATTAAATAAAAAATTTAGAGAAAAACTAATCAAAAATTCATATAAAAAATTGGAAGATTTTTCTTGGAAGAAACAAACTCCAAAGATATTAAGGATATATAAACAATAAAAATTATTTCCAGATTTTACTCGGATTCTGATTTATTGAAAATTTATAAAAAAATCTCTCAATTTTCCTTACCAGAGAATATAATGAAAATAATAGTCTTATAGTAAATTTCTGTCTTCTGATGTAAGTCCAATCCAGAACTAATTGTGAATGATTCCTTATATCTTCAAATGAGGGATATGTTCTTGCTAAATTCCTTAAATCAAAATATATTCTCTTATATACATTAAAATGCTCTTTAAGAGAGATGAAAGGATTATAATAGACTATAGAATCATAACGGTTTCTTATTCTCCCTTTCCCGTAATTAAAAGTTATATAATCTGGGATATAAGAATCATCTCCCACAATCTTTTCGGTTTTTGGTTTGAACCAATACTTCTTAGATCTTAAAAGAAAGGTTCTTCCATGGAAGAATATCTTAGATTTTAATTCATGGTTTACTGAAGTATTTTTATGTTGGGGGTCATAAATCACATAGGGGTGATATTCCTCCACATTTAACCGACTAATCTCTGACATTGGATATCTAGATCTTATATTAAGAACTTTATCTAAAAATGATTTCCAAATATTGTTTCCTTTGTAATATCTTGCTATAGGAAAAGAACCAATCGCAATCAGATGAGGATGTTTTTTTAATTCTTTTATTAAAATTTTGATAGTATCTTTTTTTAAGATGATATCTGCATCTATAAATAGTATTGGATTGTTTGAATTTATTTCTCTAATAGCAGATTCCTGAGCATGAAGTTTTCCTTTCTGAGAATTTAAAATTTTTATATTTAAAGAAGGATACTTATATTTACATTTAGTTGCAATTTCTGAGGATTTATCCGAGCAATCATTTATAACAAGGAAGGTTTTAAATTTATATCCAAGCCCCAGAATAGATTTATTTAATGACCTTACACATTCATCTAAAGTTTTTTCTTTATTATGAACGGGGATAATAACAAAAAGGTTATTCATTTTCCAATACATAGATGAAATAAGTGCTTAATTTATTTATCAAAGGAATTTTTTCTAGAAAATAATCAATAAACAAAAGGTTTTTGCTGATATTTGGCGAAAGAATATAATTTCCCTTCCTATTCTTTAAAGGGGTAGTCAATATGGAAAGTCTTATGGTCCTTTTTACTTTAAGATTTTGATTACTAAACATCTTTTTATACTCTTTATCTGTATAAGGCTGATAGATATCGTTTCCTAAATGTTTGATTTCCTTCCCTGAAAGTTTACTGACAAAATTTGTCAATAGTCTTATAATCTTCCCAAGACATAACCGATTATCTGCTGTTATAATTATTATTCCTTTTTTATTCAAAATTCTTTTCATTTCCTTAAGTGCTTTTTCTGGATGGGGATAATGAACCAATGCTTCTGAACATAAAACTAAATCAAATTTTTCCTTTAATCTGATTTTTTCCGCATCTCCTTTAACAAGTTTAACATTCAGTTTTAATCTTTTAATATAATCTAACATCTGCTGAGAAATGTCAAAACAAGTATAATCTCTCCCTTTACTTAAAAGGACAGCATATCTGCCTCTTCCTGAAGAAATGTCAATTATCTTCCTTAAATCTCTCTCTTTTACAATTTTTTCTATAATTTGCTCCTGTCTTAGATAAACTTCTCTTTTATCACTATTATGAGGATCCCACCATTTATAGACTGTATTTTTTCCAGAAAAATATTCTTTAATATTTTTTTTATTCATTTTTAAAAGTCACGCTATAAAAAATTGAATTCTCAAAATTTTCTTGTAAATCTTTTTTAAGAGTTTTTTTTAGAAAGTCTGGTTTGATATCTATATCTTTTAAATTATCTAAATCAACCCACTCAATACTCTTTATTTTTCCTCCATCATTACTTAACATACTCATATCTTCTTTTAAGATTTCAGAAAGGAAGAATATATTAATTACCCTTTTTGACCTATCTTTATTGTCTATATATTCATTAATATAAACTGGTTTGATAATCTTTATTCTTTTCCCGGTTTCTTCCAATGTTTCTCTTATAGCAGCTTCTTCAATTGTCTCTCCAAATTCTACCCCTCCACCAGGAAGTAAATAAAAAATATTCCCTTTATATTCTGATTTTACTAAAAGTAGTCTTTTTTTATCAACAATAATTGTTGCTGGCCTTATCCCGATTTTTTCCGCCATTTTTATTTATATCTCCTTATCCTTTTAGAATTTATTATTTACAAATTTAACTAATTGATTCAAATTTCCTTGAAAATAAAATCCTTCCAATTCCTTAACAAAATCTTTTGTCATCTCTATTCTTTTTTGAGCTAATTCTTCTGTGTCTAGTGATGGAAGTAAATATTCAAAATAATTGATAAATTTAGTATCTCCCCTAATCCTCCTGGAAAGCTCTTTTGTCAAATGCCAAAAGAGATCTAATGGAGCAAATTGAGTTATTATTGGTTTTTTAAGTCCGTGATCTAAATGAGGCAAGATTATCATTTTTACTTTTGGTGTTTTAGAAGCATCATATTTTATTTCCTCAAAACTGCCATGATTGTCCATAAACTTTCTCTTTATTATTTCTTTTCTTAAAGGAATGCTTCTAGAACCTCCAGCCATTAATCCCTTTTCTAAGCTTAATAGTGTTTTTTCATCTGAGAAAAGACTATAACCATTATTTGCAAGTTCTAATGCAGAGCTACTCTTTCCTAGATTGGTGGCTCCACCGAAGAATAAAATCCCATCCTCTCCTTTGTAAACAGAAGAAGAACTTATTGAACAAGTACCTAATCTTTCTTGTCTGTCCCGTTCCATAAGGTATTCACATACAACAATATAACTTCGATTATCTGCTTTACAAGAAAGACTTGCTTCGGGGTAGTTTATTAGCGCAAGTTTTTTTAAATTTATATCTGTAAAGACTTTCACATTTCCTTTACCCTGAGAAACGACTCCGTTAGGAAGGTAATGAAAAGTAAAGGAATCTGAGAGAATTCTTCCTATTAATGAATCTTGTGCAATTATCTCCCCTTTAACATTCGCAGATTCTAAGGTTATTTTATTCATATATTTTACTCCTTTCTTCTCTTTATATATTTTACTATTTTATTCCCTTTTACGTAGTAACAAACATAAGATTTAAATAGTTTAGAGTTCTGTATAAATCATGGCTAAAAATCTAATAAATATGTTAGGAAGAGGAGTTAAAAAGGTAGGAAAAGGCTTAAAAAAGGCGGTTTTAGTAGGCACTGTAGCAGCTGCTGGTCTAGGCGCAGTTACAGCATGCGAGTTTCCAGGACCTACTCCAAACAGGGCTCCTGTAATAACCTCAACTCCAACAGAGCAAGTTAATGAGGGACAATTTTATAATTATGATGTTGATGCAACAGATACTAATGGAGACAATTTGATATATTCTCTAACTTCAGCACCATCATGGATGTCTATTGATTCAAATACAGGGATGATTTCAGGAACAGCTCCTGAAGTTGGTTCAGATGAATATCATAATATTAAAGTTAAAGTTTCAGACGGAAAGACATTTACCCCCCAGGATTACACCCTTACTGTAAAAGATGTTCCTGGACCAGATTATGTTACTATACAAGGAAGTTTGCAATATAATAAAACAGGCACAAATCAGCCAGGAGAAGTTAGGGCTTATGTAGATATTGACAATGATGGTATTGCTGATTATACACTTTTTGACTCTGATGGATATGATTTCAGCTTTCCTGTTCCTTCTGGGGCAGATGTAAAGATAAAAGGGATGATTCAGGATGAAGAGGATGTTCAGAAAAGTTATGTCAGAACAATCAATCTTGAAGATGTTATAAGCGACCAAAGTGGGATAAAAGTTACATGTGTTCGTTATCCTGATTTTAACAATGACGGAACACCAGATAATATAAATGAGTTCAGAAAACATATGCAGGAAATAAATTTTGCTGGCATTCCTGGATTGAAAAAATGGGATTTAGAAGATGGGTTTAGCAAAATAAAAATATTCAGAGATAATGGCAGTGAAGGATATTTCAATGACTCACAAATTGCACATATTATATCTAGGATAACGGATTCTAATGATATAGAAAGATTTGTAAGAGGAAGTAATTTGAGTGATACTGATTTAGATGGCTTTCCTGATTTAGATAGTTATATTGAAGTTGTAGACCATTATACTGGAGGTTCTGAGCCAAATTGTATATATGTTGTTCCTGATGGCACTCCAGGAGGGGATGGAAGTAAAGCGGGTTTTACTTATAATGATATACAAGGCAGTATAATAACTTATTCAAGAATTGAATTAGACCCATATTGTGTTAATGAAGAAAATAAAGCAGTTAGTCATGAATTTGGGCATGCATTTGTTGCTCCCGATGGAGAAGCGGTTACTCTTGGAGATAATTATACAGTTATGTGGACAACTGGAGCAACTCTTAATAAACCGGGAATCGGAGATGAAAAAGCGGGGAGGATTATTTATGAAGACACTTATAAATCGGGAGAAAATTTAGAAAATATTCTCGGAGAGAATTGGCAGAATTAATTAAGAGTTATAATTTTATAATAGTAACACCACAATAAAATTTATATAGTTCATTAATTAGAGATTTTCATGGAAGATGAATCACCAAATCTCCCTAAAGTTATTTCTTTGACTAATGATTATTATCAAAATTTATTAGGCTATTCTGTACAGGATACAAAGTTAAAATCAATAAAAGGGGAGCAATGGAATTCTTTTTGCCAAAAATCTAATCTAAATCATAATTCTTCTGGAATTTATCTGCCAAGAAATAAAACTGCAATTATTCCTAAAAACAATAAGTTAAGTTTGTTTCATGAATACTTCGGGCATGGATTATATTGTGAAAAATCATTATCTGGAAGAAAATTGGTTGATTTAGAAAAAAGATTGTTAGAAGAAGAAAAATTAGAATTTTCTAATTCAAGATTTACTTTAGATGATATTCAAAGATTTAGAAAAAGAAATCAAACATTTCAAGAATTAGATGAATTTAGAAAACAAAATCTGGGGATTTATGAAGGGTTTGCAATTTGGACAGAATTTTTACTTTCTGGGCAATTTAATCTTAGGGAAATATTTGAGAGAAAATATGATTCTTTAAATCTAGAAAATAAAGCAGTTATTGATGAAATGATTAATTTTAATAAACAATATGGAAACTTAGCAACATTTTATGAATTTGGTTTGGCGAGAAAGACAACTCCTGAAAGGGTTAAAAAATTATTGGAAGATATTTATGGGAAAGAAGCAATTAATAATTCTAAATTAGTTTTATTAACAGGGAGTAAGAAATCTTTCTCTGATATAGATTTATTTGCTTCTTCAAATTATCTGCAATCAATAAAGAATAGTTGGTTGGATTTGGTGGTTTTTGATGAAAAAGATTTTGAAAAAAAAGTTAGATTATTTGAAGTTCAAGTTATTCATCCAATTATAAATGGAGAGTTTGTTATTGGAGATAAAAATTATTTAGAACAAAAGAGGAAACAATTAGAAGAACAACCAATAACCGAAGAAGCAATTCAGCATAATTTAAAATTATCTAAAGAACAAGAAGAATTGGGGCTAAAATACTCTAGAAACTCAAAAGAAAGACAAATTGGTCTATCTTATGGTAAGACATATCTCGCAAATGCTTTGGCATTGAAAAATGGAAAAAGACCATTAACAAAAGAAAGATTATCAAATTTGCAATGCAAAAAATTTATAGAGTTGAAAGGAGGTATGAAATAGGATGGGATTAGAACAAAAATTTTATAGCATTACTGACTTAGAAAATCTCAGTGCAAGTGTTTTGTATACTGGACATTTGCCACCAATGGGTCCTGGAGGTTTTGGGTTATTGCCTAAAGGAGATAGTTATGGGATAAGTATCCCTATATATACAAGAGAAGGAACGGTTGACTCAAGTTCACTTGGAACTTATGCACCCCCTAAACTCCAACCAAGACCAGATTTAACTATGAGAGATTTTCCAGCTTCAGGATTTCAATTACATATACATGAAGGAGTAGGAGGCATTACTCATTTTAAGCATGGAAAGAATTATTCTGAAATAAATTCATATGATGCAGCAATGGCTGATGGGGGTAAACCTGCTTACGATGCCATGGAGGATTTGAATAATATGCTTAATTCTCCTGCTACTCGTGCAATAATTGAAAAAATTAAGAATGGGAACTAGGCTTGATATTAAGGAATTAAGAGAATATTTAATTGATTTATACGAAAGAATTCTTAGCGGAGAGAATGTTAAAGAAGAAGCAAAAAAAGTATTTAATGATTATATGGGTTCTAGCAAAT
>MFWP01000002.1:18890-25552 GCA_001786415.1 Candidatus Pacearchaeota archaeon RBG_19FT_COMBO_34_9 | reverse complement strand
ACTATGCAAGAGGCATTAGGTTATTTAGAAGATATTGGATGGGAAATCCCACAAAGTATAAGCCATATAGAAAAATCTCCTAAAGAGACAGTATTAGACATTCTTAACTCTTTGAAAGAAGAAGAGAAAAATCCCCCAAAAGAATGGTTTAGAGAAGTATACAAAGACAAATCAAAATAATAACTAATTTTACGGCTCCCTCACGGAGCCCTTTTTTATTTTTTCATCCTACCAATAATAATATTTATAAAACGTGATTCATTAAGATAGACATGAAAAAGGTGATGGTTGAAAGAGTTTTATTTATAACAATTATATCTATATTTTTATGTTCGGGAATTTTTGCTGTTACTTCTGGCACTTGTGCGATAATCTCAAGAGGAGGGTGTGGTAACAATGCAACTACAGGATATATTGTTATGGGATTATCTTCTGCAACAAATGCTCATGGAGAAAATTATACAACAACAGGAATTTACCCTTATGTTTTGTGTTGTGATTTTGGAAATGGTGTACAACCTAATGAATGCATTGATAATCCAAATCCAATAATCAAACTTTCTTCTTCTACAAATGCTCATGCAGAAATTCCCTCTGGAACAACTTACTCAACAAAAGTTTGTTATGAAGATTTACAATGTATAGGTACAACATCAGATTGTGGTAGTGGTAATGCTATAAATTATCCCCTCGGGATTGTTTCTCTTTCTTCTGTAACAAATGCTCATATTGGAGGAATTAATGATTACCCCACAAAAATATGTTGTAGAAGTTCACTTTTTACAGGATGTAATATGGTATCTGCAACATGGAATCAGGATAGTGTAGAAGATGGCACAAAAGTTTATCTGGAAATTACTGGAAGTAGTAGCGCAGATTGTAGTGGGAAAAGTGTTGCTTTTAATGTTGAAGGAGAAGGAGGAAGTGATATTGTAGAATGCAATGCTTCTACATTTGCAGAAGAAGGCAGTGAATATTGCGACCTGAAAGTAAGTTTTGCAGGAGCAACAGCAAGAGGAAGCTGGTATGCAGAACATCAAAGATGTGGCATATGGCCTTTTGAACATGACTGTAAATACTCTTTTACTGCTACATTAGCAAAAAATCCTGATGTGAATATATTAAGTGGTGCACCAATACCGCTATTAACAGTTGAAGAAAGAGAAGGGGGAATTGATAATTTCTGTGCAGTGAACAATATACAATCATGCGAGGATTATAAGAATGAACCTGATTGCAGCAGCGATGCTGGTTTGTGTAATGTTGCAAAAGACAGCGGAGGAGGGATAGTAGATTGCAACAGCGAATCTATTGTTTGCGCCTGTGCTTGGGACAGCATTGAAAGTAAATGCAGATTTGGTTATACTGAAATCGGCGGCGGAAATAATTGCGACCCTGCAACAGATGAAGCATGCTGTGAACCAGGAGAAACACTTTGCGCAGATAATATATGCAAAGATGACTGCGGTGCTATAGGAGATAATTGCAATGAAGACGAAATCTGCGATGCTAATGAAGGATGCACATGCAGAGATTGCGATGGAAAACAGGATAGCTGTGATTATGGTTCTATTTGCTCAGAATTTTTTGGTGCATGCGCATGTGATTATGGATTTACATTATGCAGAGACGGTGAAATTTCATATTGTAATCTAGGAAATACCTGTCCTTCAGGACAAATCCCAGGAAATAATAATGGAACCTGTGATTTTGGAATAGATGGCTGTCTATCTCCTGATTGTCCAGACGGAAGTCAGGACACATGTGTTTTAGGAACATATTGCATGAATGGAAAATGTTCTTCTGTAGAAGCTCCCCCTATAACTCTCGGGAATTGTAAAATAACTCAGGAAGTAATAACAGATTGCGAAGAAGGCGGAGGAATAAAAACCATAAGGATAACAGGAACATGGACAGGAGAAGGAGAATGCGGACAAGCATGCCAGAAATGCAATGCTATGGATGACACACCAATAACAGTTCCATGCCCTGCACAGGTTCAGCTTCCATTTTTTGATTATATTGGGATAATTGCAACAATAACAGCAATTGTGATAATTTATGTTTTATTAGTTCTTAAGAAAAAGGTGAAAAGAAAGAAGATTGGAAAAAAGAAGAAATAAAATTGTTCTTTAAAAAGAAAAGTATATAAATTCTAGAAGAGGATACTTTTTATGGAAACAATAGTTTTACCAAGAGATCAATTTGAACAGATGAAACAAGAGATAAATTTTCTTAGAAATACTATAGTATATAAAAGATTGCTGGAATTTGAAAAAAATATCCAAGAAAAAAGATATTTTAGGAAAGATTTATGATTTTAATGCTCTTTTAATTTTTTCTATATCTTAATTTTTTAATGGAAGTTTATTTCTACGACAAATAATTTATAAATAGTTTTTAACTCATATTGTCGATAAAGATGGTGGGAAATATATTAAGGGGGGTTGTATTTTTAATTTTAACAATTTTTTTTATCAGCTTGATTTCTGCAGATTTTACAGTAGGAGATATAAGCCATTCTATAACCGGAAATTATGCTCCTGAGAGCAATATAACAGGATGGATTAATATAAGCCTAAGCAGCGAGCCGTCAAATTCAGTTATTGAAAGTTCCTTGGGCGGGACTATAACCCTAATTGATTTGATTAAAAAAATTTCAAATAGCGGATTCATGTACACATGCAGTCCTCTTTCATGCGCTTCCAATTATATTGCAAGCAACAGGGAGAACTCAAAAACATTCAGCCTAAGCGAAGGAAGTTCTGTCATGTTCGGATTTAATCTTTCTTCAACAGGAAGAAATCTTGTAAGTGAAATTTCCAGTTTTACCCTTAATTTAGCAAGCAATAATCCTGAAACAAATAAATTCCCTCTTGCTGTTGATATTTTAAATGACGGGCAAAAAGAATGGCAGGCATATAAATCTTCAGGAAATTTTTGGGATGAAAATTTCGGATGTTATATTGGAGTTGCAGGAAGCACAACTACTGCAAAAATAGCCCAGACACTTTACTGTGAAAAAATAGGAATGACTCAGACTCCTGAAGTTGAAATAGGCGCTTATATAAGTCATGTCGAGGGAACAAAAAGTGTCCCTTTTACATTAAGCATCAAAAGAGCTGACAGCGGAGAATATGCATCCTGCGGAGCAACTGCAATAGGGAGCGGGCCAAATGAAAGAATAGCATGCATCCCCCAAAATTTTCATATTAATCAGGACGGAGATTATTTTGTATGTATAAAAGCAACAAATGCCCCTGATATAAATAAATATGAAATTTTTTATGAACAGGACAGCCCATGCGGTTTTACAGGAACTTACAGCGGGACATATGATTATGATTTTGAAATCTTTGCAAGGCAGGCAAAATATGCTCCTGCAATAACTTTTACATTGAATAATGCAGAATTAGCAAAGGCAGGAAATCCGATAAATATAGAATCATATGTAAAAAATTATGTTTCCAGCATGTACAATAATAATTGTTCAAAAGGATGCGTAATTCCTGTAAAGATTTATTCAGGAGTTGAACAGCAAATCAGCATTTCAAATGCACTGATAGAATATATTGCCGGGATTTCAAAAGATACAGAAGGAAATATTTATGATATTGCAGAAGCCCCTTCACAGATAAGTTCATCCGGATTCAGAAGATTATATCTGGATGATTCAGGATTTAAAGCACCTGCAGAATATGATGAATACATTCTTTCTGTCACTCTTGGAAGTGATGAGTTATTTTCTGAAGAAATTAATGTTTCAACTGAGGCAGTTCCTGATATTAAATTCTTAAATCCTACAATAACAGGGGTAAAATATCCGACAAAATTTACTGTTGAAGTTGGTCCTGGAAAAAATATAACAAAATATATCTGGAATTTCGGAGATGGAAGTGTTGCCCAAACCACAACGATAAAAGAAGCCACTCATACTTATACTACTGCAGGAAATTACACACTAAGTATAACAATCAGCGATAATAGGGGGATGAATTCATCAAAAGAATTCAGTATAACTGTTGCTCCTGCATCGCAGATTGTCCCTACTTTGCTTAACAGTCTGGAAACAGACCTTGCAAATATCAAAACCCAGATAGAAGATTTTTCTGATTTTGAAAAGAAAAGCATCAATGAAGCATTAAAACTTGATATTGTTGAAACTAATCTCACACAAATGAGCGACGCTGCTTCCAAGGCAGTTTCTGAAGCAGAATATGAGGCAATCCTGGGTGTTTTATTAATCATAAAAATCCCTCAGGTTGTTGCAAAAACAATTTACAGCGAAGGAATAGCATTCTATCCTGAAACAGATAATATTCATCTGGAAATACTCAAGCAAGCAGGAGGAGGAGATTATACCGGCAAAGAGAATAAATACAAAGAAGCTATTCTTGAATGGAATGTAGCAAACACAAATGCAATACTGACATACAGTGAGATATCTATGATTTATGAGAATTCTGAAGATTCTTCCCTGAAAGTTTTTGATTTCAATGTTGCAAATGAAGGCCCTGACACTGCTTATTTTATAATAAAAGACATGAAGAATCTCTTGTTCAAAGGAGATTACTCTGAAAAAAAAGAAGACGGGTATGTTTACATAGAATTGCGGGAGTCTCGCAATATTGCATTTTCCACAACAGAAAGTGTTGATTTTATTACTCTTCCTGCATTTATTTCTCCTTCAATAAGCAAGCTGACACTGACAACAGAATGGAGCCCTTTTGAAGAAACAGGACAGCTAAAAAAATGGATAGTTTTTTCAATCATTGTAATACTGGTTCTTTTTGCCGCTGCAGTTGCCTGGATAATCCTGCAGTTATGGTATAAAAGAAGATATGAAAATTATTTATTCAAGAACAGGAATAATCTTTACAATCTTGTGAATTTTATAGAAATTGAAAAGAAGAAAGGAACAGAAGAAAATGAAATTAAGGAAAAATTAAAGAAAGCAGGATGGAACTCTGAACAATTAAGATATGCATTTAGGAAATACGAAGGAAAAACAACAGGGCTTCCTGAAATAATACCTCTAGGAAAAATAATAGACGAGATCAGGCAGATACAGGAAGAGCTTGCGAAAAAGAAAGAGAAAAATAATTTGCCGAATAAGAACCAAGGTTCCAATATTTCCCATTAAATTTATCATTTCACTACTGAAATATTTATAAATAAACAAAGCAGATTTATAACATGTCAAATAGGGGATTAACAAATTATGAAGCTATGCTTTTGGGCAGTTTAGCATCTGATGAATTAAAAGATTATAGAAAATCATTAACCTTTGGAATCAATTAAAAAATGTTTTTCTCAACTTGAGAAGAAGGCTATTTCACCGAAGAGAATTTAGTATCATATCCATTTTATTACTGAAATATTTATAAACTAACAAGACAAATTTATAATATGGCAATAAAAATCTTCAAAAATTTTTTCAAAAGAATTCTTGCTAATCTTTTTAAAAATAAAAAGGAAATCAAACTAGGATTTTACGGACCTCCTAATGCAGGAAAAACAAGCCTGGCAAACAGGATCTGCAAAGATTTTACAGGAGAAGAAATGGGAACTGTCAGCAAAATTCCGCATGAAACAAGAAAAATTCAGTTCAAAGAAAAAGTGGATATAAGCTACAAGGGAAAAAAACTGGTTTTCAAAATGATAGACACTCCAGGAATTGCGACAAAGATAGATTATGAAAATTTCCTCAAGTACAAGATGTCCAAAAAAGAGGCAAAGAACAGAGCAAGAGAAGCAACACAGGGAGTTATTGACAGCATCAAATGGCTGGATGACATGGACATAGTAGTTGTTGTTCTTGATGCAACTGAAAATCCTTATAATCAGGTTAACATAACAATAATAGGAAATCTTGTTGCAAGAAAAATTCCTGTTTTGATTGTAGCTAACAAGGTTGATTTGAGAAAAGCAGACACCAAGAAAATTGAGGCGGCATTTCCTGAATATGACGTTGTCGGGATAAGCGCGAAATTCGGGGAGAATCTGGAGGAATTTTACGAATCAATTTTTAAATTATCAAAAAAGGTTTAAAAAGAATATTTTGTTATTTATAAAATGTCAAACAAAAGAGGGGGAAAACATCTGGGGAACATAAAGGGGTTCGCAATTCAGTTTCTTCCGTATTCTGAAGTAAGAGATTTAAAAAGCGACGACAGGATAAAAAAAATACTCAATGTAATTCTTGGAAATAATATTCTGATACTGCAGGGCAGATTAACATCAAATGAAGAAGCAAGATTAATAGGCGACACCATGGCTATGATAGGGCATATAAAAAATTTCAGGGGCATAGAGCTTGCAGTTATTTCCGGGAACGGAAGAGAAAGCATTCTTGGAAAAATGACAAGAGGAATTGCAAATGCAATTGCAGGAGGGGATTTCAGCGCAATAACAATCATAGGTCCTGCAACAATAGTCAAAGAAATGAAGCGAAACCCCAAAAAAATTGAACTTTTATTAAACAGATGATTTTTTGATGTTTCACTCATTCGTATAAATCCAAATGAAAGAAATCCGAAGAAGATTGAATTATTATTAAATAGATAAAGAATCTCAGATAAATTTATTAATCTCTGCTTTTTTCTGTATTCATGCCAATATTATCCTTGATTTCAAATTGGCATAAATAAAATAGCTAAAAT
>MFWP01000002.1:18110-18871 GCA_001786415.1 Candidatus Pacearchaeota archaeon RBG_19FT_COMBO_34_9 | reverse complement strand
CGTACACTGCGGAAGATTTTATCCTGCAGGAAGCAAGGAATTGCTTGAAGGATGTGAATGCGGAAGCCATTTCTTTTTTTATGTTAAGGAAGAGCAGTTAAAAGAGATAAAAGAAAATCCAATTGAAATCCCTGTAGAAGACAAGAAACAGGTTGAAAGAGAAATAAGGGAAATGGCAGGAATTATTGAAGATGGCACCCCTGTAATTCTTGATGTAGAATCTGTAAGAGTCACAGGCGCAGGAAAATTTGAAATTGATTTGGTAAATGTTTTTAATAAGAAGCGCCCATTAATATACAAGATTGAAGAGGGAAAATACATAATTGACCTGGCTTCAACTCTGCAGCAGAATGTAAAAGATTTGAAAGAGATTAAGAATCCTGATGAGAGATAAAATAATATTAATAATGATAACTTCTCATCATTGCTTCATCGAAACATTCTTTTGAACATTCACTTCGATATTCAGGGTCTATAGGCCTCCCGCACACGCTACAGCCGTAAAGTGTTTTTTCCGCCACATTAGTTTCTACGCTTGTAAAAAAGCCCTTTATCTTATCTATTAATCCCATGGGATTTACAAGTAGTCCAATTATTTAAATGTTTTGTTTTAACTATTATTAAAAAGTAACATATCTATAATAGATTTTATAGGGAACTTTTAAGAATATCAATTTGTTTTATAGGTTATGAAGAAACAAAATATTAATCAAATTTTAAAAGAGGTTTTGAGCAGGGTAAATCCGCCTGAAGAGGATATC
>MFWP01000002.1:17266-18104 GCA_001786415.1 Candidatus Pacearchaeota archaeon RBG_19FT_COMBO_34_9 | reverse complement strand
ATTGAGAAATTTCTTAAAATCCTTGTTCTAAGGATTGAAAAAAACCTGAAAAGCAGAAAAATAAATGCAGAAGTTTTTATTGGAGGAAGTTTTGCAAAAAAGACCCTGATAAAAAAAGGATTATATGATATAGATGTTTTTATAAGATTCAGCGAGGAAAACAAAGGAAAAAGCATTTCAAAATTTACTGAAAAAGCAATCGGCGGGATTAAAAAGATGGGAAAGATTTCACTGGTTCATGGTTCCAGGGATTATTTCAAGATTGAGCCGGATAACAGGAATTTTTTTATTGAGATTATTCCGGTCATGAAAATAAAAAATCCGAAAAACGCAGAGAATATAACAGACTTGTCTTATTTCCATGTCAGTTACATAAGAAAAAGATTAAAAACAGAAAAAATGCTCGCAGATATAAAGCTGGCAAAGGCATTCTGCCATGCAAATAAAAGCTACGGCGCAGAAAGCTACATTAATGGATTTTCAGGATATGCAATAGAACTTCTTGTGCATTATTACAAAGGTTTTTTGAATTTTGTTAAAGCAATGGCAAAAATAAAAAACAAGGAAATAATTGATATTGAGAGATTATACAAGAATAAAAATGAAATCATGATGAACATGAACAGCGCAAAAATGAATTCTCCGATAATTTTAATTGACCCGACTTACAGGGAAAGAAATGCTCTTGCTGCACTTTCTGAAGAAACTCTTGCGCATTTCAGGGAAGCATGCAAAAAATTCCTGAAAAACCCGTTAATGGAATTTTTTGAGGAAAAGAAAATTAATCTGGAAAGAATAAGAAAAAATGCGGAAAAAAGCAAAAAAGAATTTATTCTGC
>MFWP01000002.1:4250-17250 GCA_001786415.1 Candidatus Pacearchaeota archaeon RBG_19FT_COMBO_34_9 | reverse complement strand
CATGCAGGAAGGGGATATTGCAGGAAGCAAACTTGTCAAGTTCTACAGGCATTTAAAGAATGAAATAAATAAATTTTATACAGTCAGCTCTGACGGATTTGATTATGGCGGGAAAAAAGAAGCGCAATTTTTCTTTGTTGCAAAAAGCAGGGGAAAGATAATTTCAAGAGGGCCAGATGCAAATGACAAAAGAAATGCTGCCTTGTTCAAAAAAAAGCACAGGAATACTTTTATCAAAGGCGGAAAAATATATACAGAGGAAAAGATTGAAAAAGATATTGAAAAATTTATCAAAGAATGGATGAATTCAAATTACGAAAAAATGAATGATATGCATATCAATGAGCTAAGCATTGAGAGTTAAAGTTTAAGTGTTCCATTAAGAAAAATAGAATTGTTTATTCCATCCCGCTTATAGCCAATTCCAAATTTGAATCTGTCAAAAACCAGCCCAAAACCTGAATTGAATCCGTAACTGCCAATAGAGTAATATCCCCCAAGATTAAATTCAAGATTCTTAAATTCAATTTTTGCATGTGTGCCAACTCCATTTTCAGAATTATAATACAGTTCAGTAAAGAGTTTTGTTTTTCCAGGGAGAGGAATCTCGGCTGAGATTTTAGGGGTAAATATCTGGAAATTTAAATTTCCTATGCTAAATTCATTAAATCTTGGTTCTTTGAGCTTTTCTTCTAATCCTTCACCAAGATTCAAATCTATTTCACATTTTTGTTTTGTTTCCTGGCTGTATGCCTGGATTGGATTAAAAGCCAAAAAAGCAGAAAGTGCTCCTGCACAAACAGCTGTGTTAAATTTGTCTATCATTTTTAAAAATTGAAAGTCCCTTTGACACCAAGTGAATGATTATTTTCTATCTCCCTGTCATAATCTGTTCCTTCCAATTTATAATCAATTCCAAGCTTTATTTTATCAAGAACAAGAGATAATCCGGCATTGACTCCCCACTTATTGGGACAGAAATCATAGCCTGAAATAGAGCCATATCCTCCTGCATTCAGTTCCAGATTTCCTGTTTTAAATCTTGCATCTGCACCAAATCCATCCTCGCAGAGTTTTTTAAAATAATACGGCTCAAAAGAAAGTTTTGTATTATCAGACAAAAGGATATCTATAACAGTTCCTGCCCTCATTTCATCAAAAGTTAATGCATAATCATAAGTTCCTATTTGCTGGGGAACAGAAGAGAATTGAAGTGTGAGATAAGGAATTATTAGTGATTTTTCTGCAGGAATTCTGTAAGAAGCACCTGCTCCAACCAAAAGGTCCTGAGAAACATTAGTTTCCCCTCTAATAAGATTATGCCGTGCTATTCTTGAAGCCAGGTTAAATCCGGTTTCATTACTTATATTAGCAGTCAGCCCTAAATTATAACCAATCACGCTGTCATTAGGAATGGTTCCTGTTATAAAGCTGGCATCAGGAGTTATATAAAGAAAATCAAAAAGAGAAAATTTTCTTTTAAAACCAACCTGTGCTAATTCCATTTTGCCAATGGCAGAAGAAGAATCTCCCCTGATTTCTCCTACCTTTGCAAAAAAACCGCATATATTCATTTCTCCTGAAGTGACATAATCTTCAAGATTAATATTAAGTTCTATATCCGAAGGAGAAATGCCTTTCTGAGTCAGAGAATCTTTTAATGTTTTTGCAGATTCATCATATCCAATAAAATCAAGAAATTTTTTTCCGTCTTTTGTTGTAAGCCTGTATTTGAATTTTGCATCCTCAAAGAAAAGATGCTGAAACATGATTGCATTTGCACTTTTCTGATATGCTTCCAGTGCTTTCTCTATATTTTTTGTATCTACTATGTAAATTGCACCATAATCTATTATGGCAGTTCCATTGTCCAATTTTGAAATAACAAAAAAATGCATTCCCCCTTCTCTTGCTCCTGTAACTGCAGATGACCTTATTCCTGCATCATTTGCCA
Source organism: Candidatus Pacearchaeota archaeon RBG_19FT_COMBO_34_9 (assembly GCA_001786415.1). GTDB lineage: Archaea > Nanobdellota > Nanobdellia > Pacearchaeales > GW2011-AR1 > RBG-13-33-26. Next base: position 15,296 of record MFWP01000002.1, on the reverse strand, counting down.
ATCGTTCAAGATGAGTAGCAATATGTCCGCACTGCCCAAGAGGATTTTCATTACCTGTTAAGAGATAATTCTGCAAATTTTGAAAGAAAATATCCTGGGGAAAAACAGGATAATCCCAATTATTATGGTCATAACTTCCCAGGTTCAATACATCCCCGATTGCAGCCAACAAAACAATTTTTTGTCTTTCTGAAAGGTCTTTAGAGGAATCAATAAGCTCCTGATAAGAATTAATATCACCATACGGAGACTTTATGTCCTCCATGATTTCCTCCACTTCTGTTTTCTCTTCAGAGGTTAAATTCATTTCTGAACCAACAAACAAGGAATCAGTAGTCCTGCTAAAAGCAGCATATGAATGAAGATAATTCGGCCCCCCTTTTGATTCTATGGCTCTGCCATTAATTTTTATATTTATTTTGCCTTTTGCTTTTTTTTCCAGTATCTGCTCTGTTTCAGGTTTTTCTGGTGCTTCTTGTGAATATGCCTGAAGCGGATTAAATATAGAAGCGGCAGCTATTGCAACTCCACAAAGAATTCTTTGCAATCTTCCTGGTTTATTTCTCATTATATTTTTCCCTTATAATTCTTTATAAATATTTTGTAGAAAAATTATTCTCCAATTGCTTTTTCAAACAAAGAAGTAAAAGATTCCACAAAAAAATCAGAATTAAGCCAGATTGCTATATCCTCTATTCCATTTCCGCCTCTTGAAATATAAAAAAGAATTTCCCTTTTATCTATTATGAAAAATTTTGCATTAATTTCTGTTCTTTTTATTTTTACAGATAATTTTTCCTCGAGTTCCCTGACTGTCTTTGAATCCCCTGAAAGGGCTATTTTTATTTTGACATTTAATTTTTTTAGAATTGAAAAAGTCTGGCTAAAAAGCTTCAGCTTTGATTTTATTTCATCAACATTTGTACAGATTATTACTTCTCTTTTTGCATTCTGGATTATCTCCCTAAGAAAATTGGAAATATTTGACTTGCCTTTTAATGAAGCTGATATGTCCTCTCTCTTTACAGGATTTATTCCCTGCCTGTATAATTCATCAAGCTTCAGGAATTCCTCGCTTTCCCTTATCTTTGCCAAATCCCTTACTTTTTCCTCTGCATTTTTTCTTATATCTCCTTTTATCCTTTCAAGGATTATCTGCGGCTTTATGCCAAGATATTTCACAGGCTTTCCCATTTTTACTATTGCAAATCCTTTTTTCTCAAGACTTTCAAGAACATCATATACACGGCTTCTCGGAACTCTTGAAATTGCAGCAACTTCACCTACAGAAGCCATGCCTTTTCCAAGCAATGCCAGCCATACCTTTGTTTCATAAAGATTCAGGTCAAAATAATCCTTAATCCTGCTTGTCAATTCCTGCGCTATCATTTTAATCTATCTTAAAATCAAGCTTTGTTGAAAGGTAGTTCAGAATACTCAAGCATGATTTTTCTGTTTTTATTGGCACGTCTTTTTTGATTATGAAAAGCAATCTAAGAAATACCTTTTCCAGGTTTTTCTTATTTTCTTCTGTAAATCTTGAAGGATGGTTTCTGTAATGCTGTGCCATAATTTGATATCTTCCCACTTCCTTGTCAAAAGAGAGGTCTCTACCCTGAAAAGCATCAGAAGTGCCGTCTATATTTCTTTTAAAATAAAATTCTTTGTTTGCCATAAAAAACTTTATACTAACGCATTTATAAATCTTGTGTTTTGTTGTTACTGATTAATTAGGACAAAAGATTAGAATATCAAATAGCTCAAAATCAGTCCGAGAAAAATTCCTGCAGTTATGAAAGGCATGGCAGGATAGAATTTCTTTTTCTCTGAAAAGGCGAATAGAAGAGCTAAGCCGAGTGTTGCACCTGCTATGACAAATATTGCAGGACCTATTCCTACAGGAATATTATGAAACCCGAACTGGGGAAGGAATGGAACCCCTTCAGGGAATTTAGATTTCAGGCTAAACATGACTCCTGAAGTAATCAAAGGAAAGACAACATCTCCTCCGCCAAGTATTGCTATATTAACTTTTATTTTCTTTTTTTTAAGTCTTGATTTTTTCATCTTGTTCAGCTGAAGCCTTACTTTTTTGGAAAGGTATGGTACAAAGAATCCTGAAAAAACTTTTAATTTGTTTATCTGGTATTTTGCCATTCTCTGCATAATTCCTGAATGCCACACAGCCCAAATATCATAAACAGAGATTATCAGCAGAAGAATAATTATAGACCACAAGTTAAGTATCGGAACAAAAACTGCTGCTATTCCGGGATAAATTAAAAGTTCTGTAATGTTATGAACAATAAAATTTCTCCTGAAAATTTTTATGAAAGCGAGCGGAATTGCTATCGCTATAGGGATTATAAAATAAATAATTGGGTTAATTTTATAAATAAATTCAGGGAAAATTGCAGTAAGTGACAGAGACAAGGCTATTATAACCACAATAAAAAACCATACTCTGAGTATGACATCAATCTTGAATCTTATCAGCAAGAACAATAATACAATTGCAAATATAAATGCAAAAATTATTGAGCCAAGATAAATTCCAAAATCAGATTCTTCTTTTACTTCAGGAGGCTCAATCCATGACAGGCTCGGGTTTGAAATAATCTGTGTTGTTCCGTTGACTTCTGTCCTTATATGAAACGGGTCTGAATGGATTACATATAATCCTATAAACTGAGTTACCACAAACATCAGCAAAAGAACTAATGTAATCTTGAAATTATGTTTCATACTAAGAACCTCCTGCGGGTTCTTAATAGCTCCAGCATCCCAACAGGAAGTTGAGCTCGGAACCTCTTTATTAATTTCATAAATAAGAAAATGAAAAGAAGTTTTTAAAGTTTTAATAAATGAAAAACTAGAAAAATTTATTGGCAGATATAAGTATACGCCCAGCAACAACCAGCTCCGCTTCCTCCCCCAGGATAACAGGTTTTAGTAGTTCCTCTAGAAGAACATGCTGCTCCTTCTGAAAGCCCCTGTGAAGAACAAGAAGCATATGGTGGGTTTTGAATGGCAGATATACAAGTTTTATAACAACTTAAACCTCCACTACAACATGAAGTTGATGTTAAATGCCATGCACAAGCCTGAGGATTGCAGACTGTTGAAGGTTTTGTTCCAGAATCACAACAAGCATTAGCTACCTGCATACCATCACTTTCTCTTTGACAGGAAACTATCTTTGTCCCGCCACCACATGTAACACTGCAAGTTCCATTACTCCAAACATATTTAGTAAATTTACCAGTGTCAATAGCTTCCTGCAGGCTTGTTTTGTTTCCGCATACAGTAATTTCAATTTCAGTTGCATAATGATAAGCTTTGCTTTTATCTGCAGGTCCATTGTAAGATAAAGTTGTAGTATTCCCGTAAAGTCCTGTTGTTTTTAATGCATTCAGCAAAGTATTTTCCGCTCCGTTTACAGAAACCCATATTGAATCTGCATTATGCCCTCCTGTAGGAATTGATGATGAAATATTATATTTGATGGTCGGAATACAATATGGTTCTATAGTCGGAGCAGTATTACAACTATCATATCTAATAAGACGACTCATGCCGGGGCAACTTGCATACCATCCCTCACTTCTACTGCCAATAGCACTGCAGATTGCTTCGCAGTTCCCACAATCAGCAGACATAATAATAAGTTTTGTTTTATTATCATACCACCCAGGAGTCAGCCCTCCTTTAGCAAGCAAATTTCCGTTAATTGCTTCCTGCAAAGTTTTTTCAGAGCCGTCTACTAAAATTTTAATATTAATGTCAGAATGCCATTGCTTTGTTTTATTTACAGATGCATTAATTGCAAATATTCCTATAATCAAAATTAATCCTATGGATAAATAAATCAACCTCTTATTCTTCATATTAGATTAAGGAATTTATAATTTTTAAAGTTTTAATATCTCATTTCGACAACCTGAAAGATGCTATTAATATACAACTACTTACTTTCAAATTACCTCGATTCGGCAACTCAACAGCAGTTATTATCTTATCTATAAATCTCTCTATTGACTTACCTCAATCTCAATGTTTCCAAAGTCCTGGGAACATTTGTCTCAACGCGGTTAAGCTTGTAAAGAGCAGAAGCCAAATCAAGGCATTTTGAAACTTCACCGTGATTGATAATTATCCTCTTTGATTTTGGGCGCATATTGTTAAAGAAAGAAAGCAGTTCGTTTCTTCCTGCATGAGCGCTGAAGCCTGTAATTGTCTGAACTTCCATTTCTATCTTTACTGTTTCTTCTTTTCCCTCGACAATCATTCTTGTTTCATTAATTCCGTCCTGAACCTGCCTTCCAAGAGAGCCGACTCCCTGATAACAAACAAAGATTATGGAATTATTTTTATTTCCTGCAAATTCCTTGAAGTATTCCACTGATGCACCTCCGACAAGCATACCTGAAGTTGCAAGAACAATGCACGGACCTCCTTCAACAACATTTTTTCTTTCCTGCGGCGAGCCGACACGGGAAAAAATTTCAGATACAAAAGGATTCTTGTCCTGAAATACATCTGCCCTCACTTTATTGCTTAAAAAATCAGGATAAGCAGTATGGATGGCATTAATATCCCAAATCATTCCATCAATGTAAATAGGAACTTTTGTCAATTTTCCAGAAGCCATTGCATCTTCCAGCACAAGCATAGTTTCCTGCGCTCTTCCAAGTCCTAATTCAGGAATCAAAACTTTCCCCTTTCTTTCAATTGTCTTGTTCACCAAATCAATTAATTTATCTTCTGTTTCTTTTCTCGGAGGGAATATATCCATTTTTGCCCCGTAAGTTGATTCTGTGACAACAGATTCTACCCTCGGAAAAGCTGCAATTGCAGGGTCCAATAATCTTGAGTGGGCATATTTGAAATCTCCTGTATAAAGAAGATTATGCAAGCCATTTCCAATATTAAGATGGACTAATGCACCGCCAAGTACATGTCCTGAGTTGTAAAAAGTCAGTCTGACGTCGGGAGTGATGTCTGTAACTTCATTGTAATTCAGGCAAATGCTATGCTTTACCATTTCCTTGATATCTGAAGAATCAAACAATGGCTTTGAAGCCTGCTTGTAAGCAACTCCTATAAAATCCAGAGCAAGCAATGCAGCAATATCTCTTGAAGGTGCAGTCAGATAAACAGGTCCTTTGTAACCCATTTTATACAAATATGGAAGCAAACCAACATGGTCAAGGTGAGCATGAGAAATTATTATGGCATCCAGCTGATTCAGATTAAATTCAGGGATATCCATATAAGGAAATTTATCTGAGCCGCTTGAAGCGACATCCAATCCGCAATCAAGAAGGATTTTTGAATTTGGAGTCTGAAGCAAAATACAGCTTCTTCCAACCTGCCTTCCTCCTCCGAGAAAAGTCATTCTTACCCATTCATCAACTTTTTCAGGATTCCATCCCTTGTAGACTTTTTCTCCTATTGAATTCAGGAATTTTCTTCTGTAGTTATTATTAGCATAAAGAACTTCCCTTATATTTTCTGTAATTTTGCTTTTTATTGCCGAAGAACGCTGAACCTGGGGTGTCCACAAGGTTGTTTTCCTTATTTCATTCAGAATACTTCCCTGCTTTCCGATAACCATTCCTGGTTTTTTTGCCTCAATTACAACAATGCTTCTCTGGGTATCAAAAATAATATTTGTAATTTCCGCTTCCTGCGGGACAATTTTTTTTATTTCTGCATCTGTCGCTTCCTGGCTGAACAAAATTTTTTCATCAGCACGGAGTTCTATTCTTTTTTTTATCTGGTCCACAATTTCCTTTATTTGTGGTTCCCCTTCCCTGAAAAATTTGGCATTCTCAGTATAGAGAACTATATTTGCCCCTTCAAAACTTGCATCAGTTATATTTCCGTGTAACTGCTCTGTTATCTGCTTTAGAATATCCATCTTATTTTTTGTCTTTTTTTAAAAATTAAAACTAATCTTCCTTGAATGAAGGCTGAATTTCCTGCGACACCACTTTTTTTATTCCACTTTTAGTTATAGTGAAAACATCAATTCCGTGCCCGCTTCCCATATCTCTCTGTGTTGAAGATTTTATACACTCAACTGCAAGCTTCACTCCATCCTCAATAGACATATTTTTTTTGTATTGCCTTTCCAATAATCCAAGAACAAAAGGCATTCCTGAACCGAAATTTGCGTCATAATCTTCTACTTTTAAAACACTCCCCAAAGGTTCAATTGTATAAAGTTCTGCTGTTCCATCTTCATTAAACCCCCCTATTAAGTTTCCAACCTGCATTGGAATCATTGAAGGCTGTCTTATCCCAGAATATAAAATGCTTGAAAGAAGATTTGCTGCCTGTTTTACAGATGGATGTGTTTTTGAACGAAGTTCTTTTAATTTTAATTCAGCAGGAAGGATTTTTACAACTCTCTGGGCATCAGAAACCATGCCTGTAAAAGACAATAACAAATAATTGTTTATTTGAATTGTTTTTGTATAATTTTTTCCTACTACAAGATTTCCTGCGGATATCTGCCTGTCAGAAGCCATTACAACTCCGTCTTTGCAGACAATTCCAAGTATTGTTGTTCCTGATTTCAAGATTGAATTTTTTAATTCAGTATCCATGTTAAAATTCATAGAATAATTTCTTATATTTTTAAGGGGAAAGGGGGTTTATAAATTTTTTGGGGAGGGTTAATTATCTAGAGACTCCCTATAAAAAAACTTATTTAAAATTTTTTTATTAATTAGGGAGGCCTTAAAATTACAAACTCTTAATAAAGTAAATGCGGTATGTCCTTCAAAATAAGCTATTTCCATCTTTTTTCCTTTTTCTGCAAGATATTCGGGTAATGGAACAAAGTCTCCATCCCCACTAAATAATAAAGCAATATCAAACTTATTATCATAAGCATCTTTTTGCATCTGTAGAGCTAATCTAATGTCATCTTCTTTTATCTTATGACATTGGGTTCCATCGCCATTATCTCTTTTTGTTCTTTTACATAGAATGACATTAATTCCTTCTTTTTTCAATCTTGAAAGAAGTTTTTGTTGTTTTGTATAAAGTGAAGGATTAAGATTTTGTTTAAGAGGTGCAATAACATAATATATATTAATAAGTTTTCTCGCTTTAGTTAAATGGTTTATATACTTTTTAAAATCAAAATTAAAATCAGTATAATAGGAATTTATTGATTTAACTCCATAGAGGAAATTTTCTCCATCTATAAATACAGAAATTCGTTCCATTTTAAAAAAAGCCTGCGTTGCCGAAGCAACGACAGGGAATACAATGCGGGATTCTGTTTGCACAGATTAACGCTCTCCCTGAAGCAATAATAGTAAGGAAAAAGCGTTTATAAATATTTTCCATTTTTATCCCTCAACCTTAGTTATCCCGTTCTCTTTCTTGAATTTTATTACATTTTCAACAAAGCCCTCTATCTTCTGCTCGTGGCTGACTATTATTAATTGCCTGACATCCAATTGCTGGAAAATATCCCTCATTTTATCCAGCTGCTGTTCGCTGAAGCCGTCTGTCGGCTCGTCAAGTATAACCAAATCCCTTGTTTTTATCTTGCTCATTAAAGAATTAATTACCTGATTCAGGGCAAGCCTGTACGCAAGAGCAACTGCTGTTCTTTCTCCTCCTGAAAGATGCGCATAATCAATTTCATAATCGCTAAGTTCTATTATCGGAGTGAAATCATCACTGAGATGGACATTAAAATTATTATCCGAAACAAGTACAGAAAACCATTCTGCGAAAAGTTTTGAAAACTCTGTCTTAAGCTTAATCATGACATTTTTTTCTATGAATGAAACCAAGGAAATAAACTGCTTTGAAAGCCAGTTTTCAAGATTGGTTATATAATTCAGCTGGTTTTTTATGGATTCTGTCTTTTCTATTTCTCTTTTCAGCTCATTTATCTGGTTTGAAAAAACTTCTATCTCTTTTTTTAATTCTGCAACTTTTATGTCTGCAAATCTTTCTTCCCTGAATGCATCATCAAGCTCTTTTTGCTTTATCTCAAGCAGATTGACAAATCTTGTAAGGCTAAGCACAGAATTTGTCAGCATATCTGTGTGCTGTTTCAGCATTTCAATATCCTTTTCAAGAAGAAAATTTGATTTTTCTATGTCTTTTATCTGATTTTGTTTTTCCTGTACATCCTGCAATTTCATTTTAAGAATTTTCAAATCAGTAAGCTGTTTTTCTCCGGAGAAAATTTCATCATTGATTATCTTTAATTTTTCATTAATTTCCTTTTTTTCTGATTCAAGAATCTGCAGCTGCTTGGCGATATCAACTTCATCTGCATTTATTTTATTCAGGACATTTGCTTTGTAAACAGCATCAACATTCTGCAGGCAGGTTGGGCAGATTTCAAGATTTGAAATTTTTTTCTCGAGTTTTTTGTTTTCTTCAATCTTCAGATTAAAAGAATTTATCTTTGAGCCAATATCAAGACTAATCTGGCTAAGCTTTTCTTTTTCCTGTTTATTTATTATAATTTTCTGCTCAAGATGTTTTATCTGTGCCTCATCAAATTTTATCTGCTGGAGCTCTGCAATCTGGCTTTTTATCAGCAGGATTGTTTTATTATTGGAAAAAACACTCTCGTTCTTGTTTAAAATCATGATTTTTGTCTTTTCAATCTCGCTCTGGAATTTATTTCTTTCTTCTATTTTTTTTGAGATTTCCTCTTTCTCTTCCTGAATCCTTTTTAGCATTTCTGTTTTTCTAAAAAGCTCTTTTTCAATAGAAGAGAGATTCAGCTGTTTTTCCTCAAGTTCATTTTCCTTTGATACCAGATTGAATTTATTCTGCTCAAGATTTGCAGTCATTCCTTCTTTCAGCCTTTTTTCTTCCCTTAGCTTTACTGTTATTATTGAGACATTTTCAAGAATTCTTTTGTATTTATCTATGCCAAAAACATGCCTCAAGGTATTAATTCTGGTTTCAGGGTCTTCAAGAATTATCTGCTTCATTTCTTCCTGAGGCGTATAAACAGTGAATTTATACAGGATGTTCTGCTTTTTTGCAAATTCAGGAGGATATTTCAAAAGCTCAAGAATTTTTCCCTTTAATTCTGTAACAGACATCTCTTTTTTTTCATTATTGATTATAAGCGAACAATAATCCTGCGAGATTGTCTTTCCTTTTTTCAGGGTTCTTTCTATTATTATTTCATCATTGTCTATTTCAAAAACTATCTTTACTTTTCCTTCTTTTTTTCCGTTTCTCAGCAAAGCATTTCCTCTCTGTCCGGGCTGCAATCCAAATAACGCAAATTCCACAGCCAGAAGTATTGAAGTCTTTCCTGAACCTATATCCCCTGAAAGAAGCGTGGAGCCCTCTGCAAAATTTATTTCCTGATTTTCATAACTTCTTATATTTTCAAGGGTGATTTGTTTTAATTTCATTATGCAAAAATCTCCTGTTTTTGTATTTGTGCTGAAATTTCTATTTCTGTCATTTTAAAATTTAAGAATTTTTTTGGATTCCTCCAGCAATCGCGTTGTGAAACTTTCTATCTTTTCCCCTTCCTGCTTTTCAATCGAGAGCGAATTCATTAACTGTGAAATAAACATATTAAAATCAGCAGGATTTTGCTGTGAAAAAACCTTGATTGTTTCTTCTTCCAGATTATCTATATTTTTTATTTCAACATTCATTTCCACTTCTTTTGTTTTAAGTTCATGCGTATTCTTCAGCAGAAAATAAGCTTTTTTTCTCAAAGCAGATTCTTCTATCTGGGAAAATTTTATATCTGAATTGCTTCCTGATTCCAGTTCCCCCCTTACTCTCAGAAGGATTATCTTGTCTTCCACATCTCTTTTTTCTATTTCAGAAATTATTTTTTCTGTTGCATTTATGGCATTCCTGAGTTCAATATCAATCAAAATAGTCTCTTTTAGTTTTAGTTCTACTTTTTCAAGGGAATTTTCTTTGTCTGTGTCAACAATATAAAAACTTCCGTGCTGCAAATCTTCAAGCTCCTGAAAATTGTTCGGAAAAATCGGACCAGGATAGACAAAATTCTGATACTGAAAATCCATATGAAGATGACCAAGGGCATAATAATCTGCTTTTGGAAGAGAATCTGTTTCAAGGGCATCTATGGGCAGTGTCCCTCTTGCTTTGTCAATTGTTGTATGAAGCATGAATATCTTGAACATGCCGGGAGAATCATTCAGCTTTATTTTTCTCAGGTCATCTATCTCCAAGCCTGATTTTTTTCCGGGATATCCGTAAATTGCAACTCCATTATAAATTACAGGATTCAGGATTATTTTTTCTTTGTTTTCTTCTATGTCAGTAACATTTCTGCAGAAGCCGGCTTTTTCCAGGACATCCAGAAAAGTTTTTCCTGAAATTGAATAATCATGACTTCCTGCAATTATAAAACACGGAATTTTAGATTCTTTCAAGCGTTTGAACTCTGCAAAAGTTTCCTTTAAAATTTCAATTGAAGGGTATGCGGAATCAAACAAATCCCCTGCTATAAGCACAAAATCCAGCTTTTTCTCTATGCAGATATCAATTGCTCTTCTGAAAGACTGAAAATTCAGGCTTTGCAATTGCGGCTGCTTCCATCCGCCAAGATGGACATCAGAGATATGCGCAAATTTCACCATATTTATAATTAATAAAGTTTATAACTCTGAAAAAATAAACTGATATATAAAATTGATTGTGATAAGATAAAAAGATGAAATTCAGCATTTTATTCGGGGGAAAAGCAGGACAGGGAGCAAACATTCTTTCTGATATTCTTGGGAAATCTCTTGTTAAAAAAGGATATTATGTCTTTGTCTCAAGAGATTACCAGTCTCTGATAAGGGGCGGGCATAATTTCAATGTCCTTACATTTTCTGATGAGCCTGTTTACAGCAATGATTCTGAAATTGACTTAATCATAGCTCTTGACAAAAATACTCTTGAACTGCACAAAAAAGAGCTGAAGAAAAACGGGAATGCAATACATGTTGAAGCAAAAGGAAACATGTATTTTGCAGGAAGATTATTCAAAATCCTGTGCATGGATTT
>MFWP01000002.1:1261-4237 GCA_001786415.1 Candidatus Pacearchaeota archaeon RBG_19FT_COMBO_34_9 | reverse complement strand
ATGAAAACATCAGAGAAGCTAAAGAGGGCTATGAAGAAGAGAAAAAAATTGCATGCAGGATTATTGACAGGAAAGAAAATCTTAATTTCATGAACGGCAATCAGGCAGTTTCAGAAGGTGCAATAAAATCAGGAATAGATATCTATTATTTTTATCCCATGACTCCTGCGACAAATGTTGCCGGAGAACTGGCTGAAAAGCAGATTGAGAATAATCATATTGTTCTTGAACTTGAAAATGAAATTGCTGTGATTAATGCAGCTGTCGGAAGCGCGATTACAGGAGCAAAAACAATGATAGGAACTTCAGGAGGAGGATTTGATTTGATGACAGAAGCTCTTTCACTTGCAGGAATTGCAGAGAGTCCTTTGGTTATTTATCTTGCATCGCGTCCTGGTCCAAGCACAGGATTGGCAACTTATAGCGGGCAGGGAGATTTGGATATGGCACGTCATGCAGGGCATGGAGAATTTGTAAGAATGGTGCTAAGCCCTGGCGACGCAGAAGAATGCCAGGAAATTACAAGCCAGGCATTTTATTTTTCCCAGAAATTCGGAGTTTCGGTTATTATTTTGTCAGACAAGCACCTTGCAGAATGCCTTTATACAATCAAAGAAAAGCCAGTCATAACTCCCTCAAAGAAAGTTACTATCTTAAAAAAATACAACAGCTATGAATCAGACAAATTTGGATATATGACAGAGAGTCCTGAGATTGTGAATAAAAATGTGGAAAACAGACTGAAGAAACAAAAAGAAATTGAGAGAGAGGCAGAAAAATTCAGCCAATTTAAAATATTCGGAAAAAGCAATTCAGAAAATGTGATTGTCTCATGGGGGAGCCCGAAGGGTGCAATCCTTGATGCAATAAAAGATATTGATGCAAAATTTATCCAGTTCCTTTATCTTGACCCTTTCCCAATGAAGGCAAAAAAAGAGATTGAAGGAAAAAATATAATACTTGTTGAAAATGATGCAACAGGACAATTGGGGAAATTAATTGCAGAAAAAACAGGAATAATTATTGAGGACAAAAATAAGATTCTGAGATATGACGGAAGACCTTTCTTTGCTGATGAATTAAAAAAGGAAATTGAAAGGAGATTGAAATGACCTCTGATTTAAACACAACAGCAACACCAACATGGTGTCCGGGATGCTGGAATTTCCAGATACTTGCAGGAATAAAAAGCGGACTGGCTGAAGAAATCAAGAAAGGAAAAAATAAAGATGATTTTGCAATTGTTTCAGGAATAGGATGCCATGCCAAGATTTTTGATTACATAAATCTGAACGGAATAAATACTCTGCACGGAAGAGTTTTGCCGACATGTTTAGGGATGAAAGTAGGAAATCCAAATCTTAATGTTATTGGTTTTTCAGGAGACGGAGATGCATACGCAGAAGGAATAGAACATCTTATTCACGCGGCAAGATTTAATTCTGATTTCAAATATTTTGTTCACAACAATCAGGTTTTTGCCCTTACTGTCGCACAGCCTACTCCTGTTACAGAATTAGGGTATAAAGACAAGACAAATCCTCTTGGAGTAAAATTCCAGCCGTTAAATCCGATAAAATTAATGCTTGCTTCAGGATGCGGTTTTGTCGCAAGAGTTTTTGCAGAAAAAAGCCAGATTGAATATATCTTTAAAGAAGCAATGAAGCACAAAGGATTTGCATTTATAGAAGTCATCCAGCCGTGCATAATTTTCCATAACGACAAGGGATATCTTGAGAAGACTTATTCCTTGGAAAAAGAGGAGCATGACAAGACTAATTTTGACGCGGCATGGAAAAAAGCAGATGAATTTGATTACAGCACTGTGAAAAAAATTCCTCTTGGAATTTTTTATCAGAAAGAAAAGCCGATTTTAGAGGAATTATATCCCCAGCTTGCAGAATTGAAAAAGAAAAAGATGAGCTGGAAGGATATCAAGAGATAATTAATTCCCAAACACATAATCTTTCAAAAAAGAGTTTCTCGCATCCGATTTCTCTCGCATTATAACCAAGGGAAGCAAAATTAACATTTTCTGCAAGAGAAGAAGTTATGAGAAATATTCTTCCTTTTTTTCCCAGATAATCTTTTGCCTGTTCAAGAAATCTAAGGATTATTTCATTCCCTTTTTTTCCGCCCGTTGTTGCTGTGCGCGAATCTTTCGGCTCTCTTGCATCTTCAGGCAGATATGGCGGATTGAAAATTATTAAATCAAATCTTTGTTTTGAAATTTTTTCAAACAAATCAGAATGAATGCAGTTAAATCCTAGCAGATTGCAATGACTGACTGACTTTTTATCAATGTCAGAAGAAAAAATATTTTCTTTTTTTATACCAAGATTTTTTGCAGTTTCAAGATGAATCCCGCTTCCTGCACCTATTTCAAGAAATTTCAAATCAGGATTTTTATTTAGTAATTCAGGCAATTTTTCCTTAAGGATTTGCGACATCAAAAAAGAATCTTCTGCCGGCTGGTAAATCATTTTAAGTAAAAAATCTGCTGAAAAAATCAATCAATTGCTGTTTAAATATAAATATCAGTATTAAAAGCCCGATTAAAAAAGCCAATAAGAAAAATAAAATAAAGATTATTGCTTTTTCTGTTGCATCACGTTCTCCGCCGTAAACAGATACTCTTTGGACAGGATAGAAAGCTGGCTGCTGAACAACAGGTTTTTGTTCTCCATAAACTGAAACTCTCTGCTGGGCTTGCGGCTGACTGTATATCTCCACTGGCTGAGGTTTTTTTTCAGGCAAAGCTTTTGCCTGAATTTGCGGCTCTTCTTTTGGTGCAATAGGAATTTGTGTTCCATAAGCTGAAACTCTCTGCTCAACTGGTCCTGCCGGACCGCGCATAGCAGCAGGCATTTGTGGTCTGGCTTCAGCAACAGGTTCTGTCAAAGCTTTTGCAGCTTCTTCAATTTCCTCTCTTTTATATCCAGAATTGAGGAAAGTCATCATTGCTTTTTTCATGGA
>MFWP01000002.1:948-1161 GCA_001786415.1 Candidatus Pacearchaeota archaeon RBG_19FT_COMBO_34_9 | reverse complement strand
TCCCATCTCTTTTGCAAGTTCAACCATCGGCGTAAGATGCATTAACGAACCATGGGCAGGAATTATATTTTCAGGATTAATAATTGAAATCAAATCTCTCAAATCTTCTCTGCCTGCATGCCCTGAAACATGAATGTTGTCAAAAAGCCTTACACCAAATTTTTTCAGCCTTTTGTCCATTTGCTCCTTGTTCGCAACATTTACAGGAGAAGG
>MFWP01000002.1:0-915 GCA_001786415.1 Candidatus Pacearchaeota archaeon RBG_19FT_COMBO_34_9 | reverse complement strand
TGAACGGAATGTAAACGGAAGCTTGCTTCTTGAAAGCCTGTCCATGATGCTTCCCGGCTCTCCCTGATGCCCTGTGCATACAACCAGGGAATTTCTTCTGTCCTTTTCAACTTTTTTAAGAACAGAATCTATCTGGTTTTTGTAGCTTATCAGCTGTATATCTTTCTGGAACGGGCACATGCCGACATCAATTGCAGATGAAACATATTTTTTCATGCTTCTTCCCATGAAATAAATTTTCCTGTTCAGTTTTTTTCCGAAATCAACAATGCTCTTTAATCTTGCAATATGAGAAGAGAAAGTTGTAACAAACATTGCTGAATTTTCATTTTTTACAGTAAGCATAACTTCTTCAAGCAATGCCCTTGCTATTTTCTCGCTCGGAGTTTTCCTGTCTGTTCCTGAATAAAGAGAATCAATTACAAGAGCCTTAATTCCTTTTTTTGCAATTTTTTTTAACAATTCATAATTCGGAGGCAGACCAAGGATAGGATTATTGTCCAGCTTGAAATCATTTGCATAAAGTACAACCCCTTCAGGAGTGTGAAGTGCAATCATGGAAGTCTGGATTGTCGAGTGTGTGATATTTATGAAATCTATCTGGTAGTTTGAACTTTTTCCCCTGACAAAAAAAGAAGAATTTGGATTTACTGTTTTGAGCTGGTTCGGGATTTTTGTATCTTCAAGTATTTTTTTTAATACTTCAATCGTAAAGGGAGTTCCGACAAGCGGAGCATTATATCTGTAAGAAATATACGGAACTGCACCTATGTGGTCAAGGTGAGAATGCCCTAAAAGAACAGCCCGGACTTTATTTCTCAATCCTAATTTATCAAGGATTAAATCATCAGGCAATGCACCGATGCTCCTTAATTTTTTTTCAGAATATTTTTCCTGATGTGTCTCCTGCTCCTG
>MFWP01000001.1:46397-58005 GCA_001786415.1 Candidatus Pacearchaeota archaeon RBG_19FT_COMBO_34_9 | reverse complement strand
CAGAAAAGTTTATAAATTATTCTCATCTCACTTTCATATGCAGGGAAATAAGAACACCTATCATTCTCTTATAGGAAAAATGATTGTGACTAAAGAAGGAAAAAGACTTGGTTTTGTCAAAGATATAACTTTTGAGACAAGATCAGGGGAGTTAATTAACCTCGTGGTTAAAGATGCTACTCCCTACACTAAAAACCTTAACCTGGAGAAGACAAATACTGGCGAATTATTAATACCCTATAATTCTATAATTGCTATAGGTGATTTTGTAATAGTTTCTGAAGAAGATTTAATATAATTTCTCATATAAATATTTAAAAACAATGTTTTTATTTTAAATAAATGAAAATTGTAGGTTTTAATTTTACAAAAATAAGCGTCGAAAGATTAAAAGATAAGATAGAAAGCTTGAAATTCAATACAAAAATAGATCTTTCTTCTATTGAATCATTAAAATCAGACCTTTTCAGGGCAAAAGAGGAGTTTCTTAAAATAAACTTTAGTTATTTAATTACTTATGAACCAGAGATTGCTAAACTGGAATTCATTGGCACTTTGATACTTGCTGTTGAGCCTAAAATAGCTAAGGAGATTTTGAAAGGATGGGAAGATAAAAAGACTTCGGAAGAGTTCAAACTTTTTGTTTTTAATATCATTTTTAAGAAGGCTAATATCAAGGCCCTTCAGTTTGAGGATGAATTAAATCTTCCACCACATATACCCCTTCCTTCAATAAACAAAGGGAATGCAAAGAAAGAAGATTAGCTAAACTTTAAAAAAAGAAGTTTATTATTTCTCTTATGAAAATTTATGAACAGATTCTTGCCTTGCTTTATTCTGTTTTTCCAAAGGCATTGTTTACCCTAAATATTGCTGAAGAAATAGCTCGGGATGAAGAGTTTGTCAAATCCCTTCTTCTAAATTTAAAGAAAAAAGATTTGATTATAGATATTAAAAAGAACCCTAAAGGCTGCTTATATCTCAAAAGAACAAGGTGGAAACTAAGTGATAGTACCTATGAAGCATATAAGAAAAGACAAAATATACAAAATCCTTAAATATTCTTCAATATCCAAATAATTATGGATGAGATAAAAAATGCTTTTCAAAAAGTAAAACAAGATATTGATTCTATTAACAATGAGGTTATGAATCTTAAACAATCTTTATTTGAAACAAAAGAACAGCTATTTGATATAAATTATCTTCTTAATAAGCTAATTTCTCAGCCTGAAAAAGCTTTAGAATCAGTATATAAAACTCCCACATATCTACCTCAAAATCCAACAAGTCCAACAAATATTCCAACAGATGATTCTACTTTTGAGCCTTTAAAAGAGCAAAATACAGCCCTTTCCACTGGAAATGAAGGGGTTCCAACAGACAGACAGACAGACAGACAGACAGACAGACAGACAGAAAAAGCCTATTTTGGTGATGCTTTTGAGATACTAAATTCCCTTGATAACATAAAAAAAGACATAAGAAATAAGTTTAAGAGGATTACCGATCAGGAATTCCTGGTTTTCTCAATGATTTATCAGCTTGAAGAAGAAACTGATATTGTTGATTATAAATCTCTCTCTCAGAGGTTGAAACTGACTGAAAGCTCAATAAGAGATTATGTCGGGAGACTTATAAAAAAGGGAATTCCCGTTGAGAAAACCAAGATTAATAATAAGATAATTCGGCTTTCTATTTCCGAAAAATTGAGGAAAATTGCCCCTTTACCAGTCATTTTTCAGCTTAGAGGGCTTTAAATAATAGTTTCCTCGCTAACCGATTAACTATAACTCTCTATTTTCGACTTTCAACACACTTTTTCTAATACTCTCTTTTATTTTTTTTTGAAGAACCCTATATCTCCAATTTTTTAGTCTTTTCCTCCTCTTTTAACTCTCACTTTTGTCTTTTTTAACATCTTTTCTTTGATAATTTCAGGGATAAACACTCTCTTTTTACCATTTTTCTCTATTTCTTCCTCAATAAGACTCTCACTTTTCTGTTTTATTGTGTTTATCTGCCCCCTTATAGTAGACCTCTCTTTCCCAAGCATAGCAGATAAGTCATCATAGCTCAACTTTATATCACTGTTTAAAAGAATCCAAAGTATTGCTCTTTCAGTTACTGAAAATTGGCTTAAATTTGGTGTTTGAACACCTGTTTGAACACCTGTTTGAACAGCATAAACAGCTGTCTGTTTATTAAACGGCTGTTTGGGTGTTTTAAACACCCTGTTTGTTTTCAGTTCATTCATGATTGAAAGGACATTTTTCAGTCCCTCAACCTCATTTTTTACCGTCGATAAAATTTCTTTTAGCTCTTCAATCTCTTTTTTTTGCAGATTTTTCTCAGAATCAAGGTGTTTAATCCATCCACTTACTGAAGTTATATCTTTCTTGACAGAATCAAAACCATTTTTAGTTTCTTCTTTTATCCGTTCAACCTCTTTTTTCCCAGTAAACAACCAAAACATAATATATTTTACAAAATATAGTTTAAAAATGTTTTGTTTTCCGTCGATTTTTTTTAAATATCCTCTCAAAATACTACATAAAATTACACATAAAATTAACCTAAAAAACAGCTGTTTAAAAAATAAAAAATAGGTAAACAGCTGTTTTAAACAACTATCAACAGCTGTTTGTTCTTTAAACACCCTTTAATCTCCTTCAACAGCTGTTTAAACCCCTTAAACAAGGATTATTAAATTAATTAACTAAGATAACCTTAGTGCACGCCCGCGCCTCACACTAAAAAATTAATGCAAAAAATTACTGTCAGACAATTATATAAATCCTTAAAAACATGAACTAATTCAGAAAAAAATGAAAGATATTTGTGGATTTCCAATTAAAGAAGGATTCTATAAAGATACCCGTGGAGTGCCCCTTTATTACCAAGTCGAAAAAGGCTCTAATGGGTTTATGAAAAGAGAATCTGTACATGAGAAGTATTCTACTCTTGACAGCATTTTTGCATCAAATTTAACAAGAGTATCAGACAAGTTAGTAAAATTTATTAATTCTATTCAATCAGAACAAAGGCATCCTTAGTGAACAATATATGTCAGAAAAATATCAAAGAGATATAAAAAAACCATGGGTGGTTTGTTATAGGCTGATTAATCTAAGCATAGGAAGAGTTACTGAAGATTTTGGAAAAACATTATATATTCAATTTTTTGAAAATCAGCCCTCTAAAGGATCTGATTCAGAATGGGTTAAAAAATTTGATAACCCTATTAAGGCAATAGCTTATTTTAAATTTAAAAAATGTAAGAGTTATACAAAAGAAGAGGCAATAAACTTTTTTTTAACAAAATTCCCGAGCGAGAAAAAAAGACTTGAAAATCTGCTTGCACCAAGTCAATCTAAGTGCACAATAAATCTTGAAAAATTGGAAAGAGATCTAAAAAAAGCTTGCCCATTAGGTCCAGATGATGAAGATGAATTAAAACTTGGGATGTAAAACTCTTTTTTTCTCTATTTTTGCTCATAAATAACTTTTCCTTCATAAAACTTCGTACAACCTATATTGTGCGAACCCAATAATTACAACACATTTTTATAAATAAGTTCGTACAATCTTCTATATGAAAAAAGGGGAGTTTCTTGAAAAGATAAGAGTGGAACTCAAAATCTCAAAAAATTCAAATTATACAATACGGAACTATCTTAGGGCTAATTCAGAGTTGCTTGAATTTAGCAAAAAAAATCCAGAAGAGATGACAGAAGATGATGTTAAGGCATTTATGGCGATGAAATTGACAGACCAATCTTCTTCAACAATAATCGTTTTCTTGTCTGCACTAAGGTTCGCATATTCCAATCTTTTGAAAAAAGACATAACTCTTGGCATCAAAAGACCCAAAAGAGAAAGAAAGATTCCTGCAGTCTTGACAAAAGAGGAAGTCAAACGGCTGTTTAATAGTCTTCCAAACAAGAAAAGTAAATTGATGATTAGTCTAATTTATGCCTGCGGTTTTCGTATTTCTGAACTTCTTAACCTTAAGATAAGCGATTTGAATTTTGAAGAAATGACTGGCTATGTTCGGCAGGCAAAGGGAAAAAAAGATAGGGTGTTTAACATTCCCCAATTCTTGCTCAAATTTTTGAAAAAACAAGTCCTGTCTCAACAGGAATCAAAACAAGATTATCTGTTTACTGGTCCAAAAGGAAAATTAACAGACAGAAATATCCAAAAGATAGTAAGAATTGCTACAAAAAAGGCAGGAATTGAAAAAGAAGTCCATCCCCATACATTAAGGCACAGCTTTGCAACCCATCTTCTTGAAAATGGAACAGACATCCGAAAAATTCAGGAACTCTTGGGGCATGCTGATTTATCAACAACCCAGATTTATACACACATATCAACAGAAGAATTAAAGAAAATTCCCTCCCCAATAGATGATTTGATGTAATTAAAATGAGAAAAAGGAATCAAATATTAAGGAAAAAAGTCTTTGAAAGAGATAATTTTACTTGCCAGAAATGTAAAATTCAAGACCAAACCGCAAGAATCTTAGAAGCACATCATATAATCCCTTTAGTTATGGGAGGAAATGATAATATAGATAATCTTATAACTTTGTGTAATGATTGTCATCATTTTGCTCCAAATAGAAAAGAAGATTTTGATGAATATATTAAGGAAGAGATGGAAGGAACATTAACTATTTTGATGAAGGCTTGGAAAAGAGTAAATGAAGAACAGGGAAATCTAAAATGAACTCTTTTTATGAAAAATGCTATAAAATTCTGAAAAAGGTTCCAAAAGGGAAAGTAACCACTTACAAAGAGATTGCAAAAGCATTAAATTCCAAAGCTTATCGTGCTGTTGGAAATGCTATGCATAATAATCCCTATGCGCCCATTGTTCCATGCCACAGAGTAATCAAATCTAATGGTGAAATCGGAGGATTTTTTTCCGGCAGAAAGAATAAAATAAGATTATTGCGCGAAGAAGGGATTGAGATAATAAATAACAAAGTAAATCTGGACAAACACCTGTTTAAAACAGCTGTTTAAACACTGGATTTAAAAAATCTTTTCGCTTTTTGGTAAAATGGGTGAACTTGAAGAATTAAAAAAAGAGAATGAAGAGTTAAAAAAAGAAATTGAAAGGCTCAAATCTGCAAAGATAAATCAAAAGAATTCAATGATAAAAAAGGCATCTCAGGGTAAATTGATGTCCCGCGTGCCATTTGGATATAAAATTTCAGAAGGAAAATTGATTCCTGCAGAGAATTACAGAGAAATAGAAGAAATATTTGAAAATTTCCTTAATGAAGCCATTAGTTTGAGGAGTCTCGCAGAAAAGCATAATCTGTCTGTAAACGGACTGAAAAAAATCCTGAAAAATTTTACTTACATAGGAAAAATAAAATTCAACAACCAGATTCATGAAGGCACTCATCAGCCAATCGTCTCATCCACATTGTTCAATCATGTTCAGAATAAGTTGGAGAGGCTGGGGATAAAGTAAATATATATTTTGTAGTGCTAGATTGTTTATAATCTGGAATTATTTCTAATTTTCATGTCAAGAGATATTCTTTACATTGGCATGGATGAATCTAATCATGGGGAATTAAAATCAAGAACAGGGGAGATAATTGTAGTAACATGGTCTTATAATAAAAGATTTTGGGATTATGATAAACACCCCAATAGAAGAGATTACTCTGTAATAGAAAAATGTCTGAATAAAGGGGTAGATTATATTTATACAATTTTAAGACCAGAACTTGCTAAAAAAAATTATTCAAATCTCCCCCTTACAGCTCCGGCTCTTATTCATCCTCTTTTAAATCTTAAAGGAATTTCCGAAATTAAGTTGGGTCTTGATGGCAGGCTTAGAAGCGATGACAAAAAACAATTAATTCAAATTCTTGAAGAGAGTAATCTTAAAGTTACAGTAGCAAATTTTGTTAAGAAAAACGGAGTTCATTTTGGACCTGAACTGATTTATTTGTCTCACTTAATCGCAAATCAATTATTTCGTGAATTAACAATGCTTAAAATTGGTTGTGATTCCCATTATGTCCATTTTGATATGTCCAAGATATAATTCTTGTTCAGAATAAGCTGGAGAAGTTGGGAATAAAATAATTATCTATATGACTTCTGCCTTCTGCTTCTTGCTTTACTATCACCTGGCTTGTAAGTCTCTTTTCTTCTGACATCTGCAACAAGCAGATTTCTATCATAGTCCATGAAAGCCTTTGTTAATTCTTCTGACTTGGCAAATTGAGAAATAACTTTTGCTAAAGCAACCCTTGCTGCCTCAATTTGTCCTTTTTCTCCCCCTCCCTTTACACTTATAGATACATCAAAATTTAATTTCCCCAAAATATTCTCTGCAATCCTTAAGGGCTCTTCCATCTTTAATCTGTCAAAAAAATGAATTGTCTTGTAATCCTGTTTATTTATCCAGACTCTTCCTTCTCCCTCTTCAAGAACCGCCTTTGCTATGGCTCTTTTTCTTTTCCCTGAACTGATTATTTTGCTCATTTTGAAATTTCCTTAACACTGACTATTTTAGTTTGACTTTGGAATTTTGATTTATCTCTTCCTGCAGAAATTTTCTTGCTTTCTTCATATTCTTTAGGAATCCCCACATAACATTTTATTCTTTTTAATGCATCTCTTCCTCTTCCATCTCTGTAATTTGGAAGCATCCCTCTTATAGCTCTTTTGACTATCTTTTCACTTGATCTTGAAACTTTTGGTCCTTTCTGAGTGCTTCCTACCCTTCCCCTTTTTGCCTCAAACTTTTCTCTGATATCTTTTTTATTTCCTGTTATTATTGCCTGTTCGCAGTTTAGTATAATAATTTCTTCGCCTTTTAGCGCTTCTTTCGCGACGTAAGACGCGAGCCTTCCAAGAATTGCATTTTTTCCATCTATTATTTTCATTTGATTACCCTCACATTTTTAGCTTCAGGATTCTTTTTAATTTCCTCTAATATTGTTAAAGTCTCTCCTTTAGCTTTTAATATTTTGTCTTTTGCTTTTTTTGAGAAAGAAAAGGCGACTATCTTAATTTTTTTGTCAATTTCCCCTTCAGATAAAACTTTTCCAGGAATGACTATTGTTTCCTCTTCTTTTGCTATATCATTTATCTTGTCAAGATTAATGCTAATTTTGTTTATTCTCGGACCTGAAAGAATCTCGGCAATCTCAGCCCATTTCTTTTTTTTCTTTGATTCAATTATTGTCCTGACTAATTCAGGATTTGTTTTTTTCTTCAGTTGTTTTTCTATTTTAGTTTTGCTTTTCATATACCATAAATCGCGAATATAGAGAATTATTAGTTCTACTATTCGCCGAGTGTTTGCGCGAGTGCCGGTTGCTTTTTATTGCAACGAGCGCGGGCACGAGCACCAGCTCGCAGATAAAATTTGGAGATAAAAGGGGTTTATAAAAGTTTTTATATACTTTTGTTACTTTTATGAAATGATAACTATAGAAATCTTTATAAACATATTTTTTATTGAAAGATTATGGCATTAATTAAAGATATTCAACCAAGAGGAATTGCATCAGCTTATTCAAAAGACAAACCTTTCGATGAAGGAAAGGCAGAATTAGAGCAAGATGGGTATCATGTTATCTCTTTAGAGGAAAATGCGAGATTGAGAATACAGGAAGGAAAAGATTCTTATGTTTCTCAAAATGGAAATTGGGTTAAAGAAGGATTCTTATATATTCCCAGAAAGGGCAAATTTTTAACAAAAACTTCTCCCATTATTGTAAATTCAGTAGAAGCTACAAAAGCACACAGAAGCGGGAATGAATTTTATTTAACAGATGAACAAGTTGAACAAGGTTTAGCTGATTCATTAAAACTTAAGGACAGAGGTTTTTCAGTTCCAACAAAAAGATTTGGAGATGATGAATTAACTGTTTATGCTTTTAGAAATTCTGCACAAGTTTATGGGGATTTCTTGAAAGATGCAGGAATAGAAGAAATGCCTGTTTGGATGGTTAATAATATTGGAGATAAACCTTTTGCTAGGCAAGCGTGGTTCGATAGGCTTGATTTCGGGTCTAGGTTGGTTGGCTACGTCAGGGGCCTCGGCGTTGACTACAGGGTGCGTGGGGTACGCGAAGATGCGTTAGCATCTGAGCCAAGTAAAACTGCCGTAGGCGGTTCGAAACCAACTTTATATTCCCCCAAACAAATTTCAAGAGCATTAACTGACTTGGGGTTTTCTGGATTAAATGACGGATTGCTTAAGAAACTACACCAGTAATCTATAAAATAAAACTTCTTTTCAATAATCTTTTTAAAATAAATTGTTTCTTAATTCTTGTCCCGACTTAGCGCCATTGGGCGGAGTTGGACTACACGCCAGTTTATTAGCACATTGTTTAAGTTTATTTTAAGTCAGTAAAAGTCAGCCACAACATTAAGTAGGATTAATTTTTTCTTACGAGAGAGAGTTAATTGCAAATAGAAAATATTTGCAACGAAATATGAAGTGATATGGAAAGTTTGGTAAAATGGCTATTGCATTCCGTGGTTCAATAGGCTTGACAACAGGTCAAGGTTGAATGGCAACAACAGGAACCTCAACGATGACTACAGAATGCGTGGAATAGTTCAAGTCGGGGCAAAATATTCAAATGAAAACTTACAATAAATTATATGAAGAGATTTGTTCAATGAATAATTTAGCAAACGCTTGGAAAGAAGCAAGAAAAGGTAAAACAAAGAAACTTTATGTTATTGAATTTGAACGAAACTTAAGAGAAAACTTACTTCAGTTAAGAAAAGAACTTTTAGAACAAACCTACAAACCGCAACAATTAGTAACTTTTATCTTGCGTGACCCAAAGACAAGAAAAATTTCAAAATCTGCTTTCAGAGACAGAATAATCCATCATGCTATTGTAAGAGTAATCGAGTCAATTTTTGAGAGAATATTCATTTATGATTCTTGTGCAAATAGGAAAGGAAAGGGAAATTTGTTTGCATTAAAAAGATTCAAATATTTTATAAAAAAGGTTTCTGAAAATGGAGATTGCTTAGAGAATAAATTTAATGATAAAAATTTTATTTTTGGCTATTGTTTGAAAGCAGATATCAAACATTATTTTCAGGAGATTAATCATAATGTTTTATTAGAGACTATACAAAGAAAGATTAGTGATGAAAAGACAATATTGTTAATTAAACAAATTTTAAACAATAAGATTCAAACTTCGAGAGAGAGAGAGAGAGAGAGACGCGAGCGAGTTTTATTAAAAAAGGCATGCCCCTTGGAAATTTAACAAGCCAATTCTTTGCAAATATTTATCTCAATGAATTAGATTACTTTGTGAAACATACTTTGCGGGCAAAATATTATATTAGATATGTTGATGATTTTGTTATTTTGCATAAATCAAAACTACAACTTAAAATATGGAAAGTTCAAATTAATGATTTTTTGAGGGATAGATTAAAATTAGAACTTCATCCAGACAAGTCTAAAATTGTCTCTCTTTCTAAGGGAGTTGATTTTGTCGGATTCAGAAATTTTTATCATTTTAGGTTACTAAGAAAAAGAAATATTAGAAAAATTTTGTGTAGATTAAAACAATTTCAACAAGGGGAATTAACCGAAGAAAAATTTAAAGAAATTTTACAGGGCTGGAATGCTTATGCAAAATGGGGAAATAGCCATAATTTGAGAAAAGAACTTGTTAAGAAAATCTATGCAGGAGAGAGGATTCGAACCTCTGAAGGCACTGAGCCATGAGATTTTGAGTCTCACGCGTTTGACCACTTCGCTACTCCTGCTTATAAAATATATGGGGGTCTAACTTATTTTTAAGGATTTGCTTTCTTTGTTCAATAGAGGTTTGTGGAGGACAAAAGCCAAATTTTTTCCAAATTAGATATTTTGTGATATGCTTCTGATTTTTTGAAAGAATATTCCCAAAAAAATTCTTTATATCTTCCAGTCTATTTATTTCAATAATGTACACATTATGATTGTTTCTATTATTGGACCAACCTCTCTTTAATTCTCTTTTAATACACCTAATATTTAAGTTGTTCATAATCTCAAATACCTGAGAAATTAATTTTTTAGAAATACTGGAAATTCTAATCCTAATTTTAGAATGATATTTTGAAGTGAATTCTGTGGCATATTTTGTATAATCTTTTTGGCAAAAGATACAGCCATCTGTATCAAACAATCCTCCAATAAAGGCAGTCATTATTTTTTTATTAGATTTTATAATCCATTTTGGAATTTCTGCCACATCTACTTTCTTGCCTTTAGGTAATCCAAAGTGAAGTAATTTCTTTATTACTTCTTTTTTATGAATAGAAATCCCATAAACCTTCCAATAGGGAAAATTTTTGATCTTTAATTCTAAATTTAAAATTTTGTTTATCAATGGAAGCATATGAAAATCATAATATTCTTTGTCTTCAGTTGGGTCTCCAGCAAGAAAAAAAGATTTTTCATTGGACTGTATCCATCCATCTCCAATTACTGCCCCACAAAATTCAGCGACAGATTCCTTATCTTGAATCTCACCCATTCTAAAATAATCTAATCAAATTAGATATAAAAACTTTTTGATGAATAGATATGCCATTCGAATCCTTTTATCCGCATTTATTTAGAAATCTTCTTTGCAACTTCTTCCAGATCCTCTTTCAAAACATCAATTGCTTCCTTGAAAATATCTCCTTCACTTATCTGCCCGAAAGATTCCACAGTCACAGCCAATTCTTCTGTAGGAATTAATTCTATTGATTTTTTCCCCATCTTCCTGCATAAATCAACACATGCTTCACACATATCACATTTATTCTCATCAACAACAGAAATTTTCCCCCCTTCAGTTTTGAATAATTTTAAAGGACAAGCATTAACAACTTCTTTAGGGCAATCCTTGTCAATTTTTATCTTCATGAGGTTTCTGTAAAACATCAGTCCCGGAGAGAATTTTGAATGTTCGCTTCCTTCGCTTGCTTTTGTTGTAGCAACTATTTCTAATTCCTGACCTTTTTTTAACACAGTAATTGGGATTTTATCATAAACAGGTTTTATTTTTCCCTTTATATCTCCTGAATAAACTATTCCTTCTCTGTTTGTAACCAAGGTCAATTTTTCTCCGCCTTTCTCGCTTAGTTTATTCATCTTTAGCGGGATTAATCCGAGTCTGTGAACAATTGTTTCATCATATAAAGGGGAATCATTTTTTGAAATTTCCACTTCATCAATTGCTAAAACAGGAATCTTATTTACATATCTTCTTATTGCATTAGCCAGACTTTCATCTAATTCCGCGCTGAATGTTATCTGGTTGTTTTTTTTGTTTAGGATGTTCATTTTAATATTTTATATAGTTTGTTTTTAAATTTATGGTCTCCTCCCACGTCTTCCCCCTTTTTTCTTTGGTCCTCCTCGTGGGAATCTTGTTGTATCTAAAATATTTAATATTTTAAAACCCTCTCTTGTCAGGCTTTTTATTATTGCATGTGCCCCTGGACCTGGCGCAGGACTCCTGGTCTTGGTTCTTATTCTTATATGCAAGGATTTTATCCCTAACTCTTTTAGAATTTCTGAAATTCTCTTTGCTATAAATATTGCA
>MFWP01000001.1:35280-46388 GCA_001786415.1 Candidatus Pacearchaeota archaeon RBG_19FT_COMBO_34_9 | reverse complement strand
CCGCTGACTTTTGAGATAGTTTTTCCTGACATATCTGTAACATGAGCAATTGTATTATTAAAAGAAGTATATATATTTATAATTGCCTCGATTTCTTTTCTTCGATTTTTATTTTCTTCTGTTTCATTCATTTCTTCCTCATTCTGTTTCATTCTTTCACCTCTTGTTTAACTGCCTTTTTTTCTTTGTGTGGTTTAAGAGATATCTTATTTTCTAATTCAATAGGAATAATGTATGATGGAGAATTTACTATATCCCCCCTGATTAAAACTTTCTTATGCGTGATTAATTGCCTTGCACTTTTTAAGGTATTAGCCATTTTTTTATCAACTAATACTGTCTGCAGCCGTCTTTTTAAATAATTTTTTAAATCTAATGAAAGAACATCTCCTATAGAATTGACTTTAAAACCAGTTTTTCTTAACCTGTTAAAGAACGCTTCTTTCTCTTTTTCATCTGCAGAAATCAATTTTTTTGCTCTTTCCCTTATCTCTTTTATTCTGGCATCTGCCTTCCAGATTTCTCTCTTGTTTTTTAATCCAAATTCTTTTTTTATCTTGGTTTCTTCTTGTATTCTTATCTTGTCAAAAGCTCTTTTTGGTTTTGAATATGTTTTATGTTTTCGTTTCATTTTTTAATATCGCTTGGTTTACTTTTCTTTTTTATTCCCACACCCTTCTTTTTATTTTTTCTGAAATGGCTTTTAGTTCTTTGTCCTCTTACCGGAAGACCCAGAGCATGTCTGTATCCCTTGTAACTCTTTATTTTCTTTAATCTGCTGATATCAAATTCTTTCTGCAGTTCCAGGTCACTTCCTAAAAGATGTTTATTTTCTCCTGTTCCTAAATCCATTTTTCTGTTAAATAAATATGCCGGCATATTTGGTTTTTTAATAAATTCTTCTATCTTTTCAAGTTCCTCTTTGCTTAATGAGCCTATCTTTTTGTTTTTATCAAGATTTAATGCCTTGCAGATAGCATTTGCCAAGCTCCATGATATCCCTTTAATCTTGGTCAATCCTACATAAATTTTTAATTTTCCTTCAATATCTTTTGACAGGACTCTGACTATCCTTTCTTCATATTTTTCTTTGTCTATTTTTGGTTTTTCCATTTTTTATTTCACAAATAAGTTGTGTCTTTCAAGATTTATTAATTCGGTTAATATTCTTTTCTGTATTGCTTTTTCGGGGTCTGGAAGATTTTGTATTCTTTTCTTCATATCTTCAAATGATTCAAATTCCTTTTCTTTTCTCTGATTTAATATTTCTTGCATATGTTTTTTTCCGAATCCGGGGATTAATTCTATCTGGTGCAGTCTTTTGTTTATTGCTTCAGATTTATTGAAAAAATTAACAAATTCCTGCTCCTTCTCCTTAACCATCTTCTCTATGAATTCCTGCAGCTGGTTCTTTGCAGTTTCTGTTAATTTTTCTCTGTGTAATCTTCCAAGAATGTAATATATTTGGTCTCGTTTTCCTTCTCCAATATATACTTCTTCTCCTGCTTGAAGAGATATTCCTCTTCTGGGTATTAATTCAAGCAAGACTAGATTCTTTTTGCCTATAGCCTGGGCTACAGGCATCATTTTCCTCTCCAAGGGGTACCCATTTGGCAGATAATCTAGTATGATTGCATATTCTTCTTTTTCCATTTTCATTATTTAAATTTTTTAATTGCTTCAAGTATTTTTTTTGTTTCATCCTCATCCAAACTAACATCAATAAAGATTTTATTTAATTCTTCTGAAGTTTCAGGAAGAATATCTATTATTTTAACAGTATTTTCCTGTTTTATCTTTATAATATTAAGATTTTCTATTTCATTTCTCAATTCTTTAGCCTCTTTTGCTTTTAATTTATTGAATTTTTTTATAAAACCAATTATTTCTGTTTCACTTTCTTCATCTTTCTTTACATATTCGTTTATTTCAGCCATGCTTAATGGTTCATTATTTTTTATCATCTTGTAAAATTTCTGTTTAGTTATTTCTTTTAATCTGTTTTATTTTTTTTAAATGTATTGGCTCAACCAAAATTTTCTTGGATTTATTGCCTTCCTTGATACTTATGATATAGCTTCTTCCTCTTTTACCTTCAATAATTCCTGTAATTCCCTGAAGTCTTTTGGGAAAGGCTGATTGTACTGCTGGCTCTCGTGAAATTGAGACAAAATCCCCTTCTTTTAATTCCTGAAAGTACTTACTAAGCTGCAATTTTCCGCGGGTTCTTATTGTTTTTTTATCTGCCATATAGTTTACACAAAATTATATCATTTAAAAAACTATCTTTTTAATTTAAAAGAATCAACGTCGGAAATTATGCTATGCTTCTTCCCAAATCTTTCCATTTAAAGCTCGGTTCATTATTCTCTTCCTGTTCTTTGAACAAGCTTAAATCTCCTCTGTCTCTGGCTTCATCGGTTGTCTTTTTGATGTTATTCCATTGTTTTGGGCCCCATACTCCGACTCCGCATTTGTCGCAGATTTCCATAGAACGATTATCTAAGATATCTGCACCGCAAAAAACACATTTAGTCATATTTTCACTCTTTTGTTACCTTGAAAAATAAAATTAGTTTTTAAAGATTTTTATTCTTGACCTACTCATATCGCAATGCATCCACTGGTTTGAGCTTTGATGCCCTTAAGGCAGGAATTGTTCCTGATATAACACCTATAAGAAAAGCAAATATCAATGCCCCAATATAAATTGAAAGATTAGCAGATGCTTTCAGCCATCTTGTTCCCAGAGCTTCCATTGCAATTAATTCTGTTGCTTTTGCTATTCCTATCCCAATACTCACACCTATCACTCCCCCAATTAATCCAATAAGCCCGGCCTCAAAAAGAAATATTGTCAGAATATTAGTATTCTTTGCGCCGATTGCTTTCATTATTCCTATTTCTTTTGTTCTTTCAAGGATACTGGTATACATTGTGTTCATAATTCCAACACCCCCTACAAAAAGAGATATTGCCGCTATTCCAACTAGAACAGCCTGAACAATTCCAAGTATATTTCCAAAAGCTTCAAGGAGCTGTTCAGATGTCTGGACAACAAAAGTTTTTGGTTCTTCATTTAATTTTTCATCCCTTTCTTTTTTCATTTGCTTCTCTATTTCTTCTGCTACTTTATCAATATCTGCTCCGGGGTTTATTTTTGCAAAAATCATAGATACAATTTCTTCATTTCCAATCATTTCTTTTAATGAATCTATATTAAGTATAATTGAACTATCATCGCTGGGGTCTCCTATTTTTTCCAGAAGCCCGACAACCTCAAATTCCCTCTCATTGATTTTTATTTTATCCCCTACCCCAATCTTTTTTTCAAAATCTTTATTTGCCACATTATATCCAAGAATAATCTTTGATTTATCTTCTGAGTCCAGAGCTCTTCCTTTATAAAAAGTATAAACACTTTCAAACATTTCCGAATATTCTTCAGGTTCTATCCCATAAACTAAGATATTCTTTTTTTCTCCTTTAAATTCTGCTTCAAGGGATTTCATCAAAAGACCAGAAACAATTTCCACTCCGCTTATCTCTCTTATAATTTCTATATCTCTTTCAGTTAAAGGTTTTGATGAGATTTCAGAGGCAAAAGGAGAAATCATCCCGCCTGCTTTTCCCATTATTGTTATTTTATCTGCACCCAAACTTGCAAATTGTTCATTTACTGCTTCCTGCAATCCTTGTCCTATAGAAATCAATCCTACAACTGCTGCTATGCCTATAACAATTCCTATTACAGTAAGCCAGCTTCTGAGTTTACGCCTTTTTAGGTTGTTCAGAGCTAAAATAAAAAAATCATAGAGCATTTCTTAATCCTGTCTATTGCTGCTGCTTTTTTGCTTTGAGCCTTCTTGCCTTTCTAATTTTCCTGTAGACTATCCATACTAGCAGCATAAAGACAATTCCAATAGAAACAGGAGCAACATAACTTTTATTTATTAATCCAAGAGAATATGCCTCTTCTAAATCATATACTCTGAGATTTAAGTTTAGAGTTTCTTTATATTCTTTATTAGTTATGTCTCTGTAGGTAAGTTCAACAGGGAAGGTTATCTCTTTCCCAGATGCTTTATTTATAAAAATATCAAATTCAGCACTGTCAAAATCATCACTTTCTATTTCTCCCAAGTATAAATAATCTGAGCCAAGAATGTCATAACTTGAACTTTTAAGCGCCTTAACCTCCAAAAATTTTATATCACTTAATCCTTTATTGACAATCTTTACTCCTACTTTATTCTTTTGTCCTTTTAACAATAATCCATCCCGTCTTTCCAGGATTAGTCTCGGTTCAGAAGTTACTGTTACAGCAATTCTTCCTTCATTTATTATACTCCCGTTATGTTTGATTATGAAAGGAATTGTATATATGTTCGATTTAGCATTTGGTAATACATCTACCTCAAAACTTACTTTTTCATCCTCATCACTTTCAAGACTTTTTATTGTTTTATCTATTGAATCTTTTGGGATAAAGGGCAATTTTTCCAAATCTAAACTCAAAATTATATTCTCCAAATCATCTCCAGTATTTTCTATCTTAATTTTTATTTCAAAACTTTCACCAGGAGAAACCTGTGAAGGAGATACATCGGTAGATTTTATAATAATTGAATTTGCTGCATAAACCGGGCTGACAATCAAAATTACAAGTGCCATTACAACCACCATTCCCAAAAGAATATTTTTGTTTTTTTCCATTTTCTCTTTCATTTCTTCTCCTTTATAAATTTATCTTCAATAATCTGCCCGTCTTTAATTCTGATTATTCTTTTCGCCTTTTTTGCAACTTCATTATCATGTGTTACTATTATGATTGTTTTTCCCTCTTTGTTTAATTCTGAAAAAAAAGTTATTATTTCTTCGCCTGTTTTGCTGTCCAGATTTCCGGTTGGTTCATCTGCAAGAATTATTTTTGGTTCATTAGCTAAAGCCCGTGCAATCGCAACCCTTTGTCTTTCTCCCCCTGAAAGTTCATTTGGGAAATGAGATAATCTGTGGGATAGTCCAACTCTTTCAAGCAATTTTTCTGCCCTTTCAAATCTCTCTTTTCTTGGATAATCATGAAAAAGCATAGGAAGCATAACATTTTCCAAAGCTGTTAAAGTTGGGATGAGATTAAATGTCTGGAAAACAAAGCCAATATCTTTCCCCCTTATCTGTGCGAGCTCACTTTCAGAAATATGTTCAATATCAATTCCTCTTAAAAAAATATCCCCTCTTGTCGTCAGGTCTAAAGCACCAACCATGTTCATCATAGTGGATTTTCCGCTTCCACTGGGCCCTAAAATGGCAATAAATTCACCCTGTTTAATAACAAGATTTATGTTGCAAATAGCCTTAACTATAGAATCTCCCATTTCATAATCTTTGCAGACATTTTGCAGTTTTATCAGTTCTGTCATTATATTTCTCAGAATAAGGCTCTGAGGTGCCACACCCCCATCTCTGCTCAAGAGACTATCTATTTAAATTTAATTATAGCAAGTTTTAAAAATCAGATTTTTAATCTAATATGATGATAATTCCAGTCAGGTGTTTTTCATGCGGAAAACCAATAGGGCATCTTTGGGAAGAATTCAGGAAAAAACTGTCATCTGGTGAAAACCCTAAAAAGGCATTGGATGAACTGGGGTTAGAGAGAACCTGTTGCCGTTCTACTTTTTTAGGACAGACTGATTTGATAGGGCTGGTTGGGAAATTCAAAAAATCTTAAATTATCCAACTTTCCATCTGGTTATATATCTGCATTTCTGGCATGTTGTACTTTTTACTCTTTTTTTTATCCTGATCTTTTCTCTTCCGCTGAAGGGATTAAAGCATTTCCTGCAGAATTTTTTTCTTAATTCTTTTAAGGAGATATTATAACTCATTGCTAATTTTTTGATTTTCTTAATCTCCTTTGGAGATTGGCTTTTTATTCCTTTAAAAAAATCTTCAATCTTTTCTTTTGCCTCTGTTCTTGAAAGTTTGTTTTTCATAAACTCCTTAATAAACAAATCTTTAAATATTTCTTTATCTCTTTTCTATTATGAGAAGTTTGGCTGATTTTTTAGGTTATCTGAAGAATAAGAGATTTGTAAGGAATTACGAAACCAAACCCAAAAATGAATGTATAGCAACAAGAGAATATTGTAATGCAGTTGTAGATATAATTATTTATGAATCTTCTAAATCTTGATAAAATCCTTATCCAAATATGCGGGAAGAAGGATTTGAACCTTCGCAGGCACTAAGCCACGAGAGCCTTAATCTCGCCCATTTGACCGCTCTGGCATTCCCGCTTGATATTACACTAAAAACAATAAATTAATCATATAAAAAGTTTTATAAATCAGGTAATTCCTATAAAATTGAAGACGGCCATAATAGGTTGGAAACACCTGTTCCCATTCCGAACACAGAAGTTAAGCTTCCTATGTTGATTGTGTTAGTGCCCCACAAGGTGCCAAGCAATCAAGCTGTCTTCTCTGATTTTATAAATTTTATTTGTTTAGCTAAAAAAACTGAAAATTGATTTTTGAATTAATAAAACCCCTGCAATTATACATATTATCAATGGGATCTGGAAAAAAACAGCCAAAATAAAAATTATTCCTGCGAGTAAATCAATCCAGCTCGCAAAATCCCTTAACAAGCCAATTAATGATTTAATCAATAAAATTATTCCGAAAAAAATTAAAATAGTATGTGGGGCAAATCTTGTTCCAAATATAAGAACTAGCCCTGCAATAAAGTCTAGTGCCCCTAAAATTTTAACTAGCATATTTTTTAAACTAGATATCTATTTAAAAAGTATGCGCCTGTAGCTCAGTCTGGATTAGAGCATCTCCGTCCTAAGGAGGGGGTCACAGGTTCAAATCCTGTCAGGCGCGTTTTGAGATTGTAAGTCTCAATATTCGAAAAAATTCAAATGAAATAATCTATTCAAATCCCGAGCGATTTCGCGGAAGTAAGGGCAGTGATAAACGAGCGGGATTGCGAGCAGAGCGACTTCGCGGAAGTAAGGGCAGTGCTAAACAAGCGGAGTCGTGAGTTGTTCAGGCGCGCTTCTGATAATAATCTTTAAAATACCCTGTTTTCTTATAATTTCGGGCGCTGGTAGTTCAGTGGTAGAATCTCTGCCTTCCAGATTATAATTGAAGAAAGCAGATGACTCGGGTTCGAATCCCGACCGGCGCATAGAATATAACAATAAAAAATGAAAAACAGAAAATTTTTCAAAGATATAAAATTAGGAGATTTTGCATAATGGAAAAAGAAAATTTCAAAAGAAAATTGACAGGATTTCATGATAAAAATTACAAGTTGCTACTCTTAATCCCCATAGCATTAATGATATTCAGTTTTGTGTATATGGGAATTTTTTATTCAAATAACCATAATTTTTTCTATAAAGACATCTCCCTGACAGGAGGGACTTCAGTAACTGTTAATGTGATAAATGAACCAATCAATCTTAATTCTCTTAAAAATGCTATTTCTGAAAAACTTGGAAATGTAAATGTAAGGGAAATTTCTGATTTAATTACGCATGAGCAAAAAGCAGTAATAGTAGAAATAAAAACCGATGAATGTAATGAGGTGCAGAGTAAATTGATTAAGGATGCCTTTGAAGATTATTTGGGGTATCCGCTAATAGATGGAGAGAATAGTAATTTTGAATGTACTGGTTCAGTCCTAAGTGAAAATTTTTACAACCAGCTTTTAATTGCCTTATTAATTGCATTTGCTCTTATGTCTGTAGTTGTCTTTATACAATTTAAGGCATTTATCCCCTCAATGACAGTAATATTATCTGCTTTTGCAAACATATTCTTTACATTAGTGGTACTTAATATTCTTAAAATACCAATTTCTACTGCAGGGATTGTTGCACTACTGATGCTTATAGGATATAGTGTTGATACAGATATATTGCTTATAAATAAAGTCTTAAGAAGGGAAGGAGAATCAATAAATCGCAAAATTTTCGATTCATTCAAAACAGGAATAACTATGACTCTGACTTCTTTATTTGCTATTCTTATATCTCTATTCATTATCGGCCAATTTTCATCAATATTATATCAGATTTTTTTGATTATGATTATAGGACTTAGCTTTGATATATTAAATACATGGCTGACAAATGTTTCAATAATTAAATGGTATGCTTTGAGAAAAGGAAAAAGTAACGCTCTTCCTGATTCTTCAGCAGAGAAAAATGAAAATTAAATTTACATTCAGGATTTGGCTTTGGATAATTGTTTTGGCTTTGGCTTTAATTGCCATATTAAACTTTTCAAATCTGTTCCAAAAAGGAATCCTTGTTGATAACATAGAACAAAATTCTTCAGCCTTTGAACAGGGATTAAGGCAGGGGCAGATAATAACTTCTATTGATGGAAAATCTGTCTCTAATATAGATGATTATTCAAAAATAATTAATGAAAAATTTGCTTCAGGAGAAAGAATAAAGACGACAATAACCACTACTGATTCTGAATATGTTATCTATTCTGATACCCCTCCAGAAATAACTGTCTCTGATTTATCCAAGACAAATATTCAGACAGGATTAGACCTTAGTGGAGGAGCAAGGGCATTAGTGAAAGCAAAAGACCACAAGCTTTCTTCAAGTGAAGCAAACGATTTAGTGGGCATGGTGAGTAATAGGCTAAATATTTATGGTATTTCAGATATGACAATCCGCCCTGTTTCAGATTTATCAGGAAATAACTATATGTTAATTGAAATTGCAGGAGCAACACCAAAAGATTTGGAAAATTTAATTTCCCAGCAGGGAAAATTTGAGGCAAAAATAGGAAATGAAACTGTTTTTATTGGGGGAGAAAAAGATATTTCTTCAGTTGCAAGAGGCGGACAGGAATCTTATATTTCTAAGTGTGAACAAAGCAGTTCTTCCCAATATTTTTGCGAATTTAAATTTGTAGTTTATTTAAGCCAGGAGGCTGCAGAAAGACATGCTGATATAACTAAGGATTTGGATATTAATTCAACTTCTCAGGGAAATTATCTCTCTAAAAAACTGGATTTGTATCTGGATGATAATCTTGTTGAAAGTTTATTAATTAACGAGAATTTGAAAGGAAGAGTAACCCCTCAAATTGCTATTTCAGGTTCAGAGGCAGGAGAAACACAGTCAGATGCCTATAATTCTGCCCAGGAAGAGATGAAAAAATTGCAAACAATTCTTATGACAGGAAGTTTGCCATTCCAGTTAGAAATTGTGAAACTTGATACAATCTCACCTACTCTCGGAAAAGATTTTATGAAATATATCTTTATAGCAGGGATAGCTGCTCTCTTGTCTGTCACAATTATTTTATTCATAAGATACAGAACCAAATCTGCATTTGTGTCTTTGCTTATCTGCACATCCGAAATAATAATTATTCTTGGTGTTGCTGCAATTATGAGGCAGGATTTGGATTTGCCTGCAATTGCCGGAATTCTTGCAGCAATAGGTACAGGTGTTGATGACCAGATTGTAGTATTGGATGAAACAATGCAGAAAAGAGCATCTTTGAATATAAAACAAAGGATAAAGAGAGCCTTTATAATAATTCTTGGTGCATATTTTACATCCTTAGTTTCTTTATTGCCTCTTTTATCAGCAGGGGCAGGTTTGCTTAAAGGTTTTGCTATCATGACAATAATCGGAATAACAATAGGTGTTCTAATAACCCGTCCTGCATTTGCAGACATTATCAGGATAATTGAGAAGGAATAATATGCTGCCTAAATATCATTTCATCTTTGGACTTTCCTTTGTGATATTTTTATATTTCCTTTTCCCGCAGATAAGTCTGCTGGGTCTTTCAATAATCTTTTTATCAAGCTTTTTTATTGATGTGGACCATTATCTCTATTATTTTTTAAAAGAAAAAAATCTGAATTTGAAGAGAGGTTATAATTGGTATAAGAATAAAATTAAAAGAACCTATTCCTTGCCGATGAGTGAAAGAAAAAAGATTTATTCAGGATTTTATTTATTTCATGGAATTGAATGGATAATTCTTCTTTTTTTGCTTGGATATTTTATAAGTTCTTTTTTTACATTTATTGCCATCGGTTTTTTGTTCCATTTGATTGTTGATGTTTTTCATGAAATTTATTTCAAAAGAAGCATAGATAAAAGTTCATTAATATACAATTATTATAGATGGAGAAAATTAAAGATTAAGAATTAATGAGATGCTTTTCATTTTCAGTTTTAATATATTCCTTATAAAAATCAACAGTTTTCTTCACTCCTTCTTTTAACGAAATTTTAGGGGCATAACCAAGATATTCTGCTCTTGAAGTGTCTAATTTTACTTTCTGGGGCTGTGCAATTTCTGCCGGATAGAAATTAATCGGGCTGTTGCTCCCTGTTAATTCTATAATATATCTTGCTAGTTCATAAACATTAAATTCTTCTTTGCCGCTGATATTATACTCCTGATTCCAGGCAGGATTATTTATTGCCAGCATAGTCCCATCAATAAAATCATCAATATAGGTAAAATCTAATGTTTTTGTAACCGGATCTCCATAAATCTTTAATTCCTTTTCGGTTAATGCTGCTGTGATATACAGATGAATAAGTCTTTTGCTATCATCCCAAAAGGGACCATAAACAGTTGAGGGTCTTATTATAATATATTCCATTCCATAAGATTGCGCATATGCTTTGCATAATTCTTCTCCATAAATCTTTGATGAAGTATATGCATTTTTTTCCTGGCTTAAAATTCTTGAAGAGGACATAAAAACAAATTTTGGAATTTTATTTTTTCTGCAAAATTCCAATGCATAAAAAGTTCCATTAGCATTAATATCATTTGCAATGCTGGGGTTAGCAACTATTTGATTTATCTTTACAGCGGCCGCGGTATGAATAAACAAATCTATTTTAGAATTTACTTCAAGACTTTTCAACCAATAAAGATCTGAACCGGATTTATAATCTATGCTCCCAACTATTTCATGCCCTTCTTCAATTAACCTGTTTTTTAGGGCATTTCCTATTAATCCTTTATCTCCTGTAATAAAAATTTTCATTATGCAAAATCTCCTGTCGCTGAACTTGTTTCGGAGAGTGGCTG
>MFWP01000001.1:30882-35224 GCA_001786415.1 Candidatus Pacearchaeota archaeon RBG_19FT_COMBO_34_9 | reverse complement strand
TTAACCAGTCTTTATTTTTTCTTACCCTCTCATTTGTTCTCCAGATTTCCTGGAGTAGATATGGATCATATTCCTTTTCCTGAGACAGTCTGATTAGGGCTTTCAAATCTTTTGGGAAACATTTCCCTCCAAAACCCAAATCTCCATCAGGACCAGGAACCTCTATGTTCCTTCCGATTCTTGAATCAAGTAGCACAGCATTTTTTATTGTTTCATAATTTATTCCCATTGTTTTGCAAATTTGATATATCTCATTGGCAATTACTACTTGTGAAGCAAGAGTTACATTCGCTGCATATTTTATCATCTCAGCCTCTTTTCTTGTAACAATAACATATTTTGCATGAGGGAAAATCGGTTTGTAAATCTCCAGTAATTGATTTATGCTTTTTTCATCATTTGCACCAATAATGACTCTGTCTATATTTTCCATGTCTTCAACAGCACATTTTTCTCTTAGAAATTCAGGATTAAATGCAAATCTAAAAGGATATCTATAAGTTAATTTATCAGTGGCCCCAGAAACTGCTGTGGATCTTATTATAATCAAAATTTCCTGGGGATTTCTTTCTATTTTTATTAATTCTTCAATAAGCTGTTCTATTGAATTATGAATAGAAGAATAGTCTATTTCCCCTGTTGTTTTCATGGGGGTAGGAACACAAATGAATATTGCCTCGCAATTTTCTGCAAGTTTTCTTAAATTTTCCAGGGAATTGTACTCTGATTTAAATTTATCATATAAAAAAAGTTCATGTGTTTTTCCTAAGACTTTTGCAGTAGCTCCTCCAACAATTCCAACACCGACTACACCAATTTTCATAGAAGAGGCATATAATTTTTACTTTTAAGGTTTTATGTATCTCAATTATATTGTTATAATATCCTTTTCCGGATTTTGCCTTCTTGCTAAAACAATTTCTTTAAGTAACTGTAAATCCAGCCTGCTCCATAGCTTAAATGTATTACTAAAAAAATAAAAGGAAGAAGAAAAATTCCCTTTAAGTCCCTGTTTTTTATTGATTCATAAATTGAAAAAACTTCAATATCCAGAATTAAATATAATATTAATGGAGCAAATAGAATTAAATCTGTAATTCCAAATATCACAAAACCAGTTAGAAATAAAAGATATAATATAAACAGAGAAGGGATAAGAAAAAAAGGCCTTTTAACAGTATCTGAAAATTTTTCCCTTAGGGGTCCTACACGCCCATAATTAAATATCTGTTTGATTAATCCTTTTAATGTCGGTCT
This sequence comes from Candidatus Pacearchaeota archaeon RBG_19FT_COMBO_34_9, assembly GCA_001786415.1. Classification (GTDB taxonomy): domain Archaea; phylum Nanobdellota; class Nanobdellia; order Pacearchaeales; family GW2011-AR1; genus RBG-13-33-26. The sequence continues at coordinate 33,967 of MFWP01000001.1, read as the reverse complement.
TCTTCTGTGGTAAATAATCAAATCAGGATTATAGGCAACCTTAAATCCCCCTTTTTTTGCATCACTCACAAATTTTGGATCTTCGCCAGGCCATAGGTTAATATCAAATTTTACTTTTTCCATAACTTCTCTTTTGCAGAACATAATTGCGCTTGTCAGATAAGTTTCATCAGCATTCAGGTTTAATTTCTTTTTTCCGTATCTGTTTGAAGTGTTCCATCCCCCAAATTTTGAAGACAAGGCATAACCCGAAATTTTCGCAAATCCTTTTTCATCCAAGGGAGTTAACTGCGGTCCTCCGACAATATCAATTTCAGGATGCTCTTTAAAAAATTTATCTGCATTTTTTAATAAGTCCTTATCAACAATTCCATCATCATCTAAAAAAACAATTATTTGTCCCCTGCTTTTCTTAAATCCCCTATTTCTGTTATCTGAAGCATTTGGCCCCCTTTCGATAATAATTTCATAATTTTTTTTTGAGAAATCCATCTCTTTTATGCTGTTTAATATTTCAGCATCGCGATAAAGAGCAACAGGTATAACAAGCGAAAATCTCATGATGAAATCTAATTAAATATTTTTATAAATCTTGCCTATTATTCATTCATTAGTTTTAAAAATATATTTTATCTAGCGTATTGATGAACACAGACATAAAAGAGCAGGTGATTAAAAATAGTTTTTGGAATGTTATAACCAGTTTGATAAACCGGCTTGGGGGGTTTATCCTGGTAATTCTCCTTTCAAGATTGCTGATGCCAGAAGGATTTGGGAGATATTCTCTAGCAATGACCGTTGCCTTATTCTTCATCGCCTTTTCAGATATAGGAATTAATCAGGCTTTGATAAGATATGTTTCCTTAGGCATAGATAAGGACAATAATCAGTCAGCATCCTATTTTCAGTACTTATTAAAGATAAAATTCTTTGTAACACTAATACTATCTCTTACACTATTTTTAATTTCATATCCCCTTTCAGTTTATCTATTCAAGGACCCAATTCTTTTTTCATCCTTTATTATTTTAAGCCTTTACGTCTTTTTTATGTCTTTGATAGGGTTCTTTGAATCTTTATTTTTTATCAAGAAAACCGTAAAGTATATCTCTATAAAAGAATCAATACTTATACTATTAAGAATTATAGGAATATCCCTAATAGCCTATTTTGTGGGGCAGGAATTTAAATTAATGGGGGTTTTTCTCTCTTTTGTCATCGTTTCTATACTAATTTTCTTTTTTGTTCTTTACTTCTCTAGACGTTCTTACCCCTCTCTTTATAAAAGAACAGAAAAATTAAAAGATAAAAAAGGGCTGTCCAGGTTTATCTTTCTTTTGAGCATACAGAGTGTTTCTCTTATGGTGATTTCTATGGCAAGTGTAATCCTGTTGGGAATTTTCGTAGAGAAACAATATGTTGGATATTATAGTGCTTCATGGGCTCTTATTACAGGATTATCTACATTATTATTCTCTTTTTCTTATATACTTCTCCCTGTATATACAAATGCAGAAGAACAAAGGTTTCAGCAACTCCTGAAAAAAACCTTCAGACTGCTTTTTATTTTGGCTCTTCCAATTTCAATTGGATTATCTATGTTATCGGCATATTTTATTTCTGTTATTTACGGTTATGATTATCTTCCTGCTGCTATCCCTCTAAGTATCCTGGCATTTGTAATTCCATGCATGATTGGCACAGATCTTGCCCTAACTTCTTTTTCTGCAAGGAATAAATTAAGAAAATTCTCAATCTGGATGTTTGTTCTCGCAATAATTTTTCTTATTTTGAATCTTGTTTTTATAAAAATTTTTCTGGCTGGTTCAGGAGAAAGGGTTATAATTGGGGTATCAATTGCTACTTTAATCAGCTGGTTGTTTTGTTTTGTATCTTCAATCTTTCTTTTAAAAAGAGAGCTTAATGTTAATGTTATCTCTTTTTGGATTCTAAAACCCCTCTTTTCCTGTTTGATAATGTCTCTGTTCATATTCATTATTGTGAATTATTCCGGAGAAATAAATATTTTTAAGGGGATTATGGCAATTTTAGTTGGGGCATTAATTTATGTAGGGTCATTATTTTTAATAAAAGGGATTGAAAAAGAAGAGATTAAAGAAATATTAAAAAGTTTATTTAAATTTAATAAAAAATAATCTTCTGTCTTTATTCCCCTAAAATTTCTTTCAAAGAGTTATATACAAATCTTATTTCTTCATCACTTAGGTTACTCGAACTTGGAAGATAAAATCCTCTTGAGCTTATTTTATCTGCTACAGGAAATTCTCCTGAGCAATCAGGAACATTTTCCCTAGTTTTATTCACATATGCTGGTTGTTGATGCATCGGAATAAAAAAACTTCGGGTATCTATCCCCTTTTCTTTTAATTTTTCCATAACTTCTTCTTTTGTTAATCTGATTTCATCCTCCAAGACCACCCCATACATCCAGTAAACATTTTTTGCATAATCTTTTTCCTTGGGAAGAATTAATCCCTTCAAATCTCTTAGAATGTCATTATATCTTATTCCGACATTTCTTCTTGCTTTAACAAGCATATCGGCATTTTCAACTTGCGCATAACCCACTGCAGCCTGTATATTTGTCAGCCTGTAATTAAATCCTACTTCTGAATGTATAAATCGCGGGACATCAAAAGCATGATTTCTTAATTTTCTCATTTTATCGGCTAATTCTTTATTATTTGTCATACACATTCCTCCTTCCCCTGTGGTCAGGATTTTATTTGCATAAAAACTAAAACAGCCAATATCGCTCATATTCCCGCATAATCTTCCTTTATATTCTGCACCATGCGCTTCTGCAGCATCTTCTATCACAAAAAGATTATATTTTTTTGCCAGTTCAAGAATCTTATCCATCTCGCATGGATGTCCGTAAATATGAACAGGCATTATTGCCTTTGTTTTTCCTGTAATTTTTTCTTCTATTTTATCCACATCAATGCAATAGGTTTCTTTATCACAATCTACTAAAACAGGCTTTGCTCCTGTGAAAATAATTGCATTTACAGATGCAGCCATTGTAAAAGTAGGAACAATAACCTCATCTCCTTTTTTTAAT
>MFWP01000001.1:17726-30858 GCA_001786415.1 Candidatus Pacearchaeota archaeon RBG_19FT_COMBO_34_9 | reverse complement strand
CACACCATAGTCTGTCCCGCAGAATTTTGCAAAACCCTCTTCAAATTTCTCTATGTATTTTCCGGCGCTGCTTATCCAGTTAGTTTCAATAGCATCATTTACATATTCTCTTTCTTTTCCAGGAAGCCAGGGTTTACATACCGGAATCATTTTATATGTTCAAATCCAAGATTTTTAATCTTATCAAATTGATTGCTTAAATCTCCAAATTTTTTGTTATTTCCTGCATCTTCATAAAAAACTTTTTCAGAAGACATTTCAGAAAATTTATTTTTTGCAATATCTTTTCTGATAAAAAATGCATTAAAGCCGGAACTGCAGCATCCTGCAAGGATATACCCCCTTTCCTTTCCGAGTTTTGCCAGTGCAGACAAAGATGCCCCAAAATACAAGCCGCTTTTATGTTTCTTTAATCTTTCAAAATCCGGCTTGTAGCTTATGGTGATTGGTTTAATTCCAAATGCAGAGTTATATTCCACCACCACCACTCTTGGTTTTATGGAATTTATTTCCTTCCACACCCAGTAATCATTTCCATCTATATCAATGCAAAGCAAGTCAATTTCTCCCCTGATGCTGTTATCAAGAAAAATTTTGTTTATGTTATCTTTTGTTATGAATGCATTAACAACTTTTACCGGCTTCCCTGAATAATATTCTTTTGCCTTTTCAGCAAAATTTTTATCTCCTTCAATCAAAAGCCCGCTCCAGCCAAAATTAAGTGAGAGATTTGCAGTATTGCATTCTTTTCCATCCTGTATCCCAAATTCAACAAAAGTTTTATCTTTGATGCCTATCTTTGAAAAGATATAGTTAATTATTCCATCCTCTCCTGTCTGGGAAAATATCTTGAATTCATTTAATCTAAAAGCAAGTTTTTGGTCATTAATCTTCGGGAGTTTTTCAAGCAGCCATTTGTTCCTGATGTGATTCTCAATCATGGTTATTCTGCTATCAGAAGAATGAAACCTCTTATAATCTTCCAATAAAGAGGAAGGAATTATCTTTTTTATGATATTTTTTAATTTTCCCATTTTATTATAAGTTTTTTCAAATATCTATATTAACTCTTACAACATCATCTTCATAGCCTGTTCCTGCACGGGAGAGGCTAATCATATCTATCATGTCAGAATCTTCCAGTGCCCTGAAAACATGAACAATATTAGGATTTATTATAATTATCTCCCCGGAATTAAGGACGAATCTTTCTCTCTCATCAAGATTTTTTGGATTTGCAACAATAACTTCAAATTTGCCTTTCAGAATATAGCTTGATTGTACAGATTGTTTATGATAATGTTTGGCCCTGACAACTCCTTTTTTTGTTGTTATAAGTCCAACATGATTTATCGTTTCATTTAACAAATCCGTTATCTCCCCCCTTTCATCTGCATGAACAGGATTTATTTTTTTGATTATTACTCCTTTCATTTTCTTTATTTATTCTTCATTATTTATGCTTATATAACTTCTTATTTCAATTCCCTGTTCTGTTATCGGGATTATAAATTTCCCCCCTGCTTCAGAGAATTCTTTATTATTTTTTATTATTTCATCTGCAAAATTCCATGCAAAAACAACCCCATAATCCGGTTTATCCTCAGAAATTTTATTCTCGCTTATTATTGGGATATGCATTCCAGGAGTATAATTCCCTATTTTTATCAGGGATTTTTCTGTAATATAATCAACAATGCTGCTATCAATTTTGCAATAATTAAGGAGAGTATTTCCTTTTGCAGGAGCACTGATTCCTGCAATTTTGTTTCCCTGTTTTTTTAATTCTCTTAATAATTCCCCAAATTCCTTTTTATGCTTTCTGACTTTTCCGGAAAAAGAGTCTAATACTTCTTTTTTGTATACCCCTTTTTCTTCTTCTAAATCCAGAAATTTTTTAACGCTTTCTTCAATTCTTCTTTTTCCTTCTTTGCAGACAAAAATTCTTATTGATGCGCCATGTATATCATATTTCTCAACATCAAAAACATCCATTCTGAATTTTTTGAAAAATTTCACCAGCGGTTTGACAGAGATATATTCTAAATGATCTACATAGATGGTATCATATTCCATTTTATCTATCAAATCAACTAAATAAGGAACTTCAATGATGAATATCCCGTCTTCATCAAGCATAATTTTGATACTTTCTATAAGTTCTTCCTTATCATCAATATGAGCGAATACATTTGTCCCTGTGATAATCTTTGCCTTTCCTTTTTTCGATACTACCTTGACTGCAACAGGAGAGCTGATAAATTCTGGCCATGTTTCAATTCCGTTTTCATTAGCTATCTTAGCGATTTTCGGGGCAGGGTCTACCCCCAGGACATTCATCCCGTTTTTTTTGAAACCATTTAATAAAACCCCCACATTGCTTCCAATATCTATAACCAGGGAATTTGTATTAAGATTAAATTTTTTGCATATAGAATCAGCCATCCCAAAAAAATGTTCTCTCCCTGTTTTGGTAATTGACGATTCATATAAATATCTCTCCCCGTATAATATCTTAGGATTAGCAGCATAGGTTAATTGAGTTAATCCGCAATCCAGACATTGTGCTACCTTTAGGGGGAAAAAAATTTCTGGTCCGTTCAAATCTTCTTTGGAAAGAATTCTGTCTGCAGGAGGAATAAAGCCTAAATCTAAAAATTCATATAAATTTTTTGAATCACACATTCTGCAGTTTGTTATCCTTCTCCCATTACTGTCCTTAAAGCCATTATAGTTTTGTATCAGGCTGGAAGAAGACTGTACCTTTTGTCCGAGCCCGTCAATCATTCTGATTCCCAGCCTTTTGCATATCTCTGCCTCAGGGATTTCATAACTGAATCTGTCGCCCCCCTTTGCAAAAATATCGGGTTTTATAACTTCAAGAGATTTGCATACACTCTCATCTTCATCTATGCTGACAAAAACTTCATCAATATATTTAATTTGTCTTAGGATTGATACCCTGTCATCTATTGTTAAAAATTCCTTGCCTTTTTTTAACCTCAACTGTTTGTCATTATTGAGAATTACAATCAATTTCCCCCCTTCTTCTACGAGTTCTCTCGCTAACCGGAAATATTCTATATGTCCTCTGTGAATTGGGTCAAAGTATCCGCTAACTGCAACCCTCGTCCCTTTTTGATATTTTAATTCCATATTTATCAGCAAATTCCAGAAGAGGTTTTATTGCAGAACTTATTTTTTCTCCTACATCATTTTCTTTTCCGCACAGATATGCTTCTTTTTGGGCTAATTTCAAATCATATTCTGCCATTCTTCTTACAAGTTCCTTGAATTTAGTTTTTGGTTTCCAGCCCAATTTTGTCTGGGCTTTTGTTGGATCAGCACATAAATAATCAACTTCTGCAGGCCGGAAATATTCAGAATCAATTTTTACAATTGCTTTCCCATTTTCATCAATATATTCTTCTTCTTTCCCATTTTTCCCGTTTGATTTTATATTTATTCCCAAAATTTTTGCAGCCTCTTCCAAAAATTCCCTTACAGAATGGGTTTCACCTGTTCCAATTACATAATCTCCTGGCTCATTTTGCTGCAGGATAAGCCACATCGCCTCTACTGCATCTTCTGCATGCCCCCAGTCTCTTTTTGCATCTAAATTCCCCAAAAATAAGTGGTCTACTAATCCAAGTTTAATCTGTGCTAATGTCCTTGTAATTTTTCTTGTTACAAAATTTTCCCCTCTTCTTTCTGATTCATGATTGAATAATATCCCATTTGAAGCATGCAAGCCATATGCTTCCCTGTAATTCATAGTTATATAATATGAATAAACTTTTGAACAGCCGTAAGGGCTTCTCGGATGAAAAGGGGTTTTTTCCGATTGCGGAATTTCAGCAACTTTCCCGAACATCTCTGAAGAAGAAGCCTGATAAAATCTGGATTTTGGGCAAATCTCTCTCATAGCATCAAGTAATCTAAGACTTCCAAGAGCAACCACATCTGAAGTATTCTCCGGAATTTCAAAACTAATCCCTACATGGCTCTGTGCTCCAAGATTATATATTTCATCGGGCATAACATCTTTCATGATTTTTTTAATAGAAGAGGAATCTGTTAAATCTCCATAATGCAGGATTAATCCTTCAGAACTTTCAAAAAATTTATCTTTTTTTGTGAGATGCTCTATTCTCTCTCTGTTAAAAGTGCTGGTTCTTCTCACAATACCATGAACTTCATACCCCTTTTTTAGCAGAAATTCAGCGAGGTAACTGCCATCCTGTCCTGTAATTCCTGTTATCAACGCCTTCTTTTTTTCCATGAAAAGAACGAGAAAATTTTATTTAAATAGTTATAGGAACTTCAATAATTAGTTTAGATATATATTATAAAGAATTATTCTAACCAGTTGCAAACTCTTTTGATAGACTCTCTTGTTTCTTCTGGATTTTTAAAATCTTTATTCTGAACTTCTAAGCAAATACTTATATTGGGGTTTTCTTTTGCAATATATTTAAAGAATTTTTCAAAAGAATCTTTTCCTATTCTTCCGTCTCCCGGGATTACTCCATCATATGCCCTTGATTTATTTTGGATCCAGATGCCTTTGCAATCTCCAACATGAATATGTCCTAAATATTTTCCAATCTCTTTTAATGGTTTAATTAAATCAGGATTCTCTTTTTCATTTATTCCATAATGAGCAGTATCAAATGTTATTTTGAGGGGGGTATCTTTAACTATCTTCATGCAATCTTCTATTCCTTCAACATAATCGCTCCAGACAGTTTCTGGATTGCTGTCAAAATCATATGCAGAAGGTGTTGGAAGATTTTCAATCCCTATTGAAATCCCTTCAGAGTTTTCTAATCCCCAAAGTAAATTTTTTCTTACCTTATTCAAAACTTCTGGTTTATCTTCTGGAGTTTTAATTCCATGATAACCAATAGCTCCATGAACATGAACATAATTGCTTTTCAATTTTTTTGCTAAATCTACATAAGTTGCTAAAAGATTCTTTCCGACGTCTTTGCTCATATCTGCAATTCCTTCAGTATAAATTGCTAAGCCGGAAAATCCATGAACAATTGTTTTTGCTCCGCCAGCTACTTCTTTGATATTCTTAACAATTTTTTCTAAACTCTCTTGGTTTGTAAAATGTTCGGGTTTTCCTCCGATTTCTAATCCAATCCCAAATTTTCCAGGATATTTCTTTAGAACTTCCTCTTTAAGCAAAGAAAACATTGTTTCAACATCTCCGCGAAATGCAGGGAATGTAGGAACATATATTGTATTCATTTTATTATTCTAGATATCCTATTTTTAAATATTTAGATAATCTGGTTATGAAATTAATTTTCCTACCATAACCATATTCCAGTCTTTCTCTGTAAGTTCTTTATCTAAATCATAAGAAGGGCATAAATGGATTAATTCAAATCCTTCATCATTCATATATTTCTCTAATTCTTTTTGAAAGAAAAATCTGACTTTGTTCATTTCTTCATATTCTTCAATTAGAGATCCATTTTCAAAAACCTTGATATTGAATTTTACATTGTTAATATTTTTTTTAATATCCAGATTTGGAAAACTCTTTCTGATAATCTTTAATCCATTGGATTCTACAATCCTTTCTCTTGAAGTTGGGAGTTCATGCATAACTCCAATTCCATTCCAGCAGTCAATAATAAGCAAACCATCTTTATTTAAATGCTTTTTAACAGACTTAAAAAAATCTTCAATTTGTTTATTCTCTGTAAGATATCCTAATGAAGAAAACATGCAGATAATTGCATCAAATTTTTTGTCAAGATTAAAACTGGACATATCCCCCACAATAAAATCAATTTTTGGGCATCTTTCTTTTGCTATTTTAATCATCTCCTCTGATAAGTCCAATCCGATTATCTCATAACCTTTTTTTGACAGCTCTAAAGCATGCAATCCTGTCCCGCATCCCAAATCAAGGAAAGTATTGATTTTATTCCCGAATCTTTTAAAAATTTCTTCTAAAAAATTACACTCTTTGATATAATTTTTCTCTTTATTAAACAGATCATAATACTTCGCATATTTTTCATCAAATGATTCACATTTCATTCAAAATTTTCTCCACTGTTCTGTTGAATCTTTCTTCTGAAAAGTCCATGGATCTTTTAATAGATTCTTTATTGTTTATCTTCTTCTCTTTTAGCCCCCTTAAAATTTCTTTTAATCTTTCTGCGCCTTCTTCCGCATTTTCAAATCCATAGCCATATTTTCCGTTTTCTAAAAGTTCAGTATATGTTCCGCTATTTTTTCGCATTAGAATAATGCATCCGGAAGCCATTGCCTCAATTGGCGGGATATTTATGCTTGTTCCAATCTGGGAGTCAATTAAGACATTCGATTTTGAGAGGATATCCCTGATTTGCACAAATGAGGGGTTCTCAATTATCTTTACTCTTTCTGATATCCCCAATTCTTTTGCCAAGTTGCTTAATTTCAGGATATAACTGTCCGAATCAGGAGTAGCTCCTCCAATAATAATTAGTTTATAATCAGGAGATTCCCCTGTCCCATGAGCAAATATTTTAATCGAATCATCAAGGGATTTATTTGGGGCAATTCTGCCAAGAATAACAACAAGATTTTCTTTCTTTTTGTCTGATATAAATTTGTCAGTCTTCACTTCCTGATAAAGGCATGTTTCCTGGGGGACCATTTTCCAGTTTTCAATTATCTCTTTCTCTGTCCATTTATCAACAGGATATACTTTAATATCTGTTGGAATATCTTGTTTTTTAAATGAAAAACTCCTGATTATTTTTTTTATTATCATCTTTGAATTAACATAATTCTGCAGTTTTGATGTTTCTGGATTTATGCAGGAAATTCTCCATATAACATAATTGGATTTGTTAAATCCTTTTGGAAGATAATTATGAAAAACTCCCCCATCTATATCAATTATAAAATCCACCTCTTTTGCCATCTTCTGAAATTCTTTTTTCATTAATTTCCTTCCTAAATATTCTTCTCTGCAAAAAAATGATTTTATCCCGCCGATAGAATATACTTTTTCAATTTTTACAGACCCATAAAATTCTTCTATTTTTTTATAATCCATATTAAAGGGGTTCAATAAAAAAACCTCCATTCCCAAATGATTTAAGGCATTAATCAGATCTATTGTAACTTTTGGGGCTCCTCCGCCACTGTCTAATCTGAATAGTACAACAATTCCTACTTTTTTTTTCATCTGGTTAGTGATATTGTCTATTTTAAAAATTTATCTCTAAATTTGACAATTCCTGAATAATAAAACATTTAAAGGAGAAATTGTAAAATAAAATGTTTGAAAATGGATAATAAGACTAAAAAAAAGGAAGAAGAAGGTTTTATGGGAGAAGATGAGGAAATTCTGAGTGAAGAAGAGGAAAGAGAATTAAAAGAAAAATTAAAGTATTATGGCTATATCTAAAAAACCGAATATTATAATCTTAATAAGTGATGCATTAAGGCCAAGAGACCTTAGCTTATATGGATATAATAAAGAAACAGATAATAATATAAAAAAAATTGCTTCTGAGTCTGTTGTTTTCTGTAAAAATTTTGCAGCATCTAATGCATCTGACCCTTCTATTAATTCTATATTCACAGGGAAATATCCCGCAAATAACGGAATTATTCATCAGCACCCAAATATGAAAGATGAAGAAATTGAAAAATTAAAAAAAAATAAATTTTGGCTCCCATTATACCTCCAAAAGAAGGGTTATTTTACAATTTCTGCAACACCCCTTCATATGTGGTTTAAAAAAGGATTTGATTATTACATGGACAGAGACCCTAAAACCAAAACCAAGAAATTCCTCAACATACAGTTTGTAAACAAAATTCTATTAAAACTTCCTTCCTGGGTTTACAGTTTAGGCAAGAAAGTCATAAAAGCCAGGGCCTCTCCGTACTTTTATTCCTGCAAGGAAGTTGTGGATTTGGCTGTATCAAAGATTGAAGAATCAAAAAAACCTTTTTTTCTGTTTATGCATCTTGTTGATACTCATTGCCCATATCCCGGCTCTAATCATAATTTAATGCATGGAGAAAAGACAATCGATAAAATAACTTCGGGGATGAATAATTTTCAAAAAGAATATGTTAAAAAGAGATTCCGGGATATGTCTGTTAATTGCCTTGAAGAAGTTATAGAAAGGCGGGATAATGCAATCCGCGAAGTAGATAGACAGATAGGGAGATTATATTCTTTTTTAAAAGACAAAAATTTATGGAAGGATACAATATTTATTATAATGTCAGACCACGGAGATAACTTTGGAGAACATGATGCTTATTTCTGCAGAGGAGGATTATATGATTCTTCTGTGCATGTACCTCTGATAATTCATCTGCCCGGAGTTAAATCCGGAATCATAAAAGAAATAACCCAGAGTATAGATATAGCACCTACTATTTTGGATTTTTCAGGTTTTAAAAAAGAACAATTAGACGGGAAATCATTATTGGGGTTAGTCAAAGGAAAAAAAGGGTTCAGGAAATATGCTATAATTTCAGACGGTTTTTGCGAAAAAAGAATTGCTGTAAGGACACAATCTCAAAAAATAATTTTCTCTGATAAAAGCAGATGTTATATCTGCGGGGCAACTCATGGGGCAGAAAAAGAATTGTATAATCTGGAAAAAGACTCAGACGAAAAAAACAATATTTACAAAGAAAACAATAATTTAGAAAAAAGATATAAAAAATTTATAGATTAAAACTAAACAAAGTTTAAATCCTGTAAAATTGAAAAATAAACATGAAGAATTTTGTTGCATTTACATTTGGTTACACTGCTGTGGGGAAAAGTACAATTGCTAAAAAAATAGCTGGAATTCCAAATACAAAAATATTTCATTCTGCAGTTATAAGAAAACAGTTGAATCTAACTCCCCAAACTCCTGAAGAAGCAGATAACTTTTTTGATTATAGAAATAACCTCAGGGAAAAAGTTGACAGATTAGTTTATTCTAAACTTACAGAGAATGCTGAATCTGCATTAAGGAGAGGGAAGAATGTTGTCTTAGATGCAGGATATTTTTTTAGCTGGCAAAGGCAGATGGTTTATGGAATAACCCAGAAATTTGGAGCAGAATTATTTATCATTAAGGTAAAATGTGATGATGAACTTGAAATCAAGAAAAGACTTTATGAAAGAAAAATGGGGTTTAATTCTTCTCCTTTAAATGAAACTCCTTCCTGGAATACCTATCTTGCGACTAAGCAGATTACTGAACCTCTTGAAAAAGATAATTTTGGGGATTTGGAATTAAATATTTTAGAATATGATACTATTAAAAAAAAATTATCTTTTTTAAAAAGATATTCTTTCTCTGAGAGAACAGGCCAGATTGAGAGGTATATCTTGTAAAATGTTTATTCAGGATAAAAATTTTAATTTTATTGAAATAGAAGACAAAAAAATATCGGGAATAACACAAGATAAATTTGTGGTCGCTTTTGATTTTGACGGCGTTGTAACCAATCCCCATAAATTAAAAACCCAATATATAAATGAATTAGGATATGGGATTACTCCCGAACAATGCGGGAGACATGTTTGCATTGATATTCTTGGAATTCCTATAAAAGATTATGAAAGAGGAACTTTCAGAAGTTACACTGAGAGCCCTGATAAACTCCCGCTAGAAACAGATTTTAAAGAAAACTTTCAGAAGATTAGAAATCTTGAAAAAATTGCATTATTCTTTGTAACAAGCAGGTATGATGATATGCTTCAGCATTTGCAGGAATACACAAAATATCATAAAATAAAAATAGGTGGTGTGGTTAATACAGAGAATAAACCTAAAACAGCGTCATTAAAATCAGTGAATGCAAATATCTTTGTTGATGACAGTCCTAAAAAAATTTGGGCAATAATGTCGGAAGATTCAAAATTTTGTGAAAAATGCTCTCTTATTCTTTATAGAAATATTGCAAATAAGTCTGAAGAAAATCCCTGCCCAAGCAGAATAATTGAAACTGATAACTGGAATAATCTGGCAGATAGGATAATAAAAGAATATCAGAAATTTTTTGCAACTTTTTCAAAATCTTCTTCTGGCATTTCAAGATAATTTTTCCAGTTTTGCTTTATATCCATAAGTTCCTGCTTTGTTGGATGGGGCGGAGACGGGAGATTTAAAATAGGTTCTATCAAAAAAGATACGTTTCTCTTTTCTTCATAATCTTTTTCAATATATCCTTTCTCAATACAGTACTCTATTATCGCTGTTCCAGGGTAAGGAACCAGAAATCTTACAGAGTATCTGTCTGGTTTTATCTGCCTGTTAAGCCGGATTGTATCAAATATCATCTTTCTCGTTTCTGTTGGGAAACCTATTATATTATAAAGTGAAATCAAAATTCCTTCTTTCCTTAAGATTTCTGCTGCTCTGATTAATGTTTCGTTTTTCATTGGCCGGTTTAATATTTTTGTTTTCAGTTCTTCATTCCCTGATTCTGCACCTAATGCAACCATTCTGCATCCCATCTCTGCAAGAACTTTTGCCTTTTCGGGTTCAGCAACAAAACTTTCAGGACGAGCCATAGCAAAAAAGCCAACTCCAATGTCTTTTTTGTATAATTCGGCAAGTTCTTTAAGAATATTAAACGGCATCACAGAAAGATTTTCATCTACCAGCTGAATATGATTAAAACCATATTTTTCTTTATATTTTTTCATAATTCCTACAATCTTCTTGGGAGAATAAAATCTATACACTCTGGAATTAATTCCTGCCTCTTGGTATATCTTATGTAATTTTGCATTAATACAATAACTGCAGCTGTGCGGGCATCCTCTGCTTATTTCAAAAAAGCCATATTTTTTTAATTCTCCTTCAAAAGGCCTTATTCTGTGTCTTTGGTCAAATATATCCCAATCTGGTTCAGGCAAATCATCCATCTCTGCCGGAATACCCACTTTATTTTTTATTACCATCCCATTGAATATCTTTACCCATAAATTTGCAATATCTGTAAAATTCCTTTTTTGTTCAATTCTTTTTACTAATTCTGCCAATGCTTTTTCTCCTTCCCCGATACAGATTATATCCACTCCGTCCTTGCCGATGGCTTTTTCTGGATAAACAGTAGCATGAGAACCTCCAACAATTAAAGGGATATTGAACTTCTTTTTTGCAGGGGTAATAAAATCAATCAGGGAATTAAATTCATAAGAAGTTGAGGTTGCTGCTATTAAATCCGGCACGAATTCTTCTACTATCTTCATAAAATTTTCTTTTATATCCACAATTTCCCTTTCCGGATTAAAACCGGAAACTTTTTTGAATTCACCAGTTCTTTCCCTTACCTGCCTGTCATTTTCAATTAAATCAGAATATTTATCCCTCCAGAAACTAGTATCAAATAATCTTGTTTTTATATTCAAATTTTTCATTACCCCGCTTAATACTGCAATAGAAGCAGGCATAAACCCCTCTTCAAGTTCATTATGGTATACAAATAATACTTTAGCCATAGACTATCTCTGATTTATTTTCTTTAAAAGTATTTGTATCTCTAGTATAGATTTAAACAACTAAATGTTTAAATATAATCATCCTGATTTTTCCTATAAATAAAATGAGTGAGCTAAAGGCAATAATTCTTGCTGCCGGATTGGGAACCAGACTAGGAGAATTAACAAAAAACACCCCCAAATGCCTTGTTGAAATAAAAGGAAAATCTCTCTTGGAGAGGCAGATAGATTCATTAAGAAATTTTGGGATAACAGACGTGTCAGTAGTAATAGGGGCAAAAGGAGAATGCTGGACGCAGGAGAATGTAACAAAAATAAAACAAATTTGTCCAAAGATTATAATCAATTTTGACAATATAGTAACACAAAATACCTATAGTTTATTCTTAGGTTTAAGTGAATTAAAAGAGACTTGTTCTGTTATTGCTATAGATGGGGATCTTTTCTTTGATGAAAATATCTTAAAAGAAGTTATGGAATCTGGATATAATACCTTAGTCCTTTCAAAAAGGGCTGAAAAACCCAATTCTTCTGGAAGTAAGATTTTAACCGCTGAAGAAGGAAAGAAAATTATTGCTATCGGTAAGACCATTAAAGTTGATGAATCTAATTTTCCCTGGAATATATTTGGCGGGCTTATTAAGATAGATAAAGAAGATTTTGAAGAATTTAAGGAAGAATGCGGAAAGTCCATCTATTATAAAGAAGATATAGGTCATCCTCTAAATTTTTTCTGCCAGAATCATTTTATCTATAACCTGAATTCAAAATCAAAATGGGTTAACATTAACACTCCCGAAGAATTGGAATTTGCTTTGGATATAACTGATTATGAATATACCAACAAGACCAAAAAAATATTAATAACCGGTGCAGGGGGCTTTCTCGGAAAAAAATTATTTGAGAAACTTTCAAAAAAATTTAATATTTATGGCACCACAAATTTATCTGCTAAAAAAAATGGAGAATTTCTATATCTTGATATAACAAACAAGGAATCTTTATACGGAATTATCAAAAAAATAAATCCGCAGATAATTATCCATACTGCTGCTTTGGCAGACGCAGATTTTTGCGAAAAAAATAAAGAACAGACTTATATTACAAATGTCAAGGGAACGCAAAATATAATTGAAGTATGCAAAGATTATGGGATTAAACTTATATTTTTTTCAACAGATTATGTTTATGATGGTAATAATCCCCCCTATACAGAAGATTCTGTAAAAAGACCCATGAATTATTACGGAGAAACTAAATTAGAATGTGAAAGACTGGTAAAAGAGCATATTAAAGATTATATTATTTTAAGACCGACAATTTTTTATGGGTTTAATAATGAAGAGGATAAAGAAACTTTTGTAACCCAAACCCTGAAAAAATTAAGAGAGAAAAAAGAGTTTTTTGCCGATGATTATGTCATAAAATATCCTTTAATTATTGATGATGTGGTTGATGCAATTAAAATTCTTATAGAAAAGGATGCTGTCGGGGATTTTAATTTAGGTACAGAAAAAGGAGTTACGAGATATCAATGGGCTATTGAAATTGCAGAAATATTCGGTTTGGATAAATCCTTAATAAAACCGGAAAAAACAGAAAATGTAGCAAGAAAGCCCAAAGATGTATTTTATGATATTTCAA
>MFWP01000001.1:9468-17708 GCA_001786415.1 Candidatus Pacearchaeota archaeon RBG_19FT_COMBO_34_9 | reverse complement strand
TACAATGAAAAATCAGGAATCCTGCATGTTTAGGATGATCTACTCCTTAAGGCCGGACAAACAGATTTTTGAAATGCCTGTTTCATTTTTTAGAAATAGTGTTGGCCAGCAGTTAGCAAAAGAATATCCCGCAAATGCAGACATGGTAATCGGAATTCCAGAATCAGGGGTTTATAGTGCATTAGGATATTCTGATGAATCCAAAATTCCTTTTCAATTCGGAATAATAAAAGATGAATATTCACGAAGAACTTTAATTTATGAAAATCCAAAAATAAGGAGCGAGATATTAAGGGAAAAACTTACTGCTATCCCCGATATAGTCAGGGGAAAAAGGATAGTTGTTATGGATGAAACTATAGCTTCAGGCAAGACCCTGGCTGTGGCAGTAAATATGCTGAAAAATGCCGGCGCCAAAGAAATTCATGTCAGGATTCCCTCGCCGATAATGTTATTCAATTGCAGGGATAATATCCTTGAAAAAGATGCAGAACTTATAGCAGCAAAATATTTTGCAAAAGGGGCATTTAATAAAGAAGAAATTGAAGAAGAACTAAAAAAATATTTTGAAATTGACAGCCTGAAGTTTCTTAGTCTCGATGGTTTTTTAAAATGTTTTAATTATAAATATAATATAAGCCCCTGTACAGAGTGCCTTATGAAAGATAATAAAAACAATCTCTTTTCAAAAAATGAAAATAATTAGGCTGAAAGATGTATCTGTAGAGGAAAGAAAAGGGTATTCTATAAAAAGATTATTTACAGAATTTTTATCATGCAATCCGGAAAATGTTGGTTTTTATGAAACAACTGTCCCTAAGGGGAGTGTATGCAAACACCATTATCATGAAAAACTTGATGAGATTATAATTTTTCTCACAAAGGCAAAGATGAGGGTTGAAAAAGAAATCTATAATTTTGAATCCGGCGATATTGTAATACTCAAACCTCTGGACAAGCACGAATTCATTGCAGAAGATAATGAAGTGAAGATAATTGCAGTTAAGCTTCCGAATATAACTAATGATAAAGTTGAGTGCTAAAATATTTTTATCCTACTCAAAATATAAAAAGCAAAATCTGTAAGCAAAGATATGGGAAAATTATTTGTTCTTGGAATTGATGGTGCATTTCCCGAATATTTTTTTGGAGAATGGCTTGATGAACTCCCTAATATAAAAAAAATAATTGAAAATGGCGGATATGCCAGATTAAACAGCACAATTCCCCCGTTATCGGTAGTTGCATGGTCATCGATATATACAGGAAAATCTCCTGCCGATACAGGAATATTTGAATATATTTACAGGAAAAATTTTTCTTACGGGGATATCCATGTAATTACTTCCCAAAATCTGAAGGAAAAAACAGTATGGCAAATTGCCTCTGAAAATGATAAAAAATCAATTGTTTGTTATCTTAATTTAACATGGCCGATAAAGCCCTTTAATGGATATTTAATTGGAGACCCTTTGGCTCCTTCTGGAGAAAGTGTTCAGTCAACTTATCCAAAAGAACTGAAAGGAGAAATACAAGAAGTTCTTGGGGAATTCCCCTCCTCAAATTTTTCAGAATTCAGGGATACTTCCAAGAATTCTAATTTTCGGGAAATACCCAAGAAGGAAGTTATAAAAGGAATATATAATCTTACCGAGAAGCAAATAGAAGTAATGAAATATATAATAAAGAATAAGCAATGGGATTTATTTTTTGGAGTTATAGGAACAAGTGACAGGATGAACCATGCTTTCTGGAGATATATGGATAATGAGCATAGAAAATATGAAAAAGGCTCTGAATTTGAAAATACCTTAAAGGATTATTATAGATTTATTGATGAAAAATTAGGGGAATTGATATCTCTTTTAGATAAAGATACCAAGATAATCATATTATCAGATCATGGCATAACAAGAATGCATACAAGAGTTAATTTAACTGACTGGCTTATCAGGGAAGGTTATATGGTTTTAAAAGAGCCAATAAAAGAAAAAAGTATTTTTAATCCAGAGATGGTTGACTGGAAAAAAACAAAGGTTTTTGCCATTGGTGCTTATGAAGGACAGATTTTTATAAACTTGAAGGGCAGAGAGCCTGAAGGAATTATTGAAAAAGAAGATTATGACAGAATAATTGAAGAACTGGCAGAGAAACTGAAACAAATAAGGGGAGATAATGGGAAACTACTTGACACTAAAATTTTTAAGAAAAAAGATTATTTTGACGGCAAATGTGAAGAAATTGCTCCGGATATTATAGTTTATTTTGATAATCTGCATTACGGCTGTAATAATTCCCTAATTGGAAATGAAACTCTCTGGTCGCCTAATACCGCAAAAGGAAGTGATGATGCATGCCATTCAAGACAGGGAATCTTTATAATAAAAAATGGGGTTTTTAAAAATAAAAATATTGGAGAGATTGATGCATTAGATGTTGCACCAACAATCCTGAATGAATTGGGTATAAAAACTCCGGAAGATATGAAAGGGAAAATCATAAAATGAAAATAGTAAATCTAAAAAAAGATTTGTTAGATTCCAACAAATATTATCTTTTTATTTTAAAAGAATTGGGCAATCTGCCAAGAGAAAGGGAATATAAATTGCTGGATATAGGTGCTGCTGATAAGGTTCCAGAGAAATTCCTTCCTAAGAATATAAAATATTACAGTTTGGATTTTAAAGGAGATTATGATTATAAGGTGGATTTAGACAAAGGAAAAATCCCGATTAAGAAAGATACTTTTGATATAATAATCTGCACTGAAACTTTAGAACATGTCCTGTATCCTCATAAAATCATGGAAGAAATTATAAGAATTGCCAAGCCCAATGCGATTTTTATCCTGTCTATGCCAAACGAGCTCAATTTTTACATAAGGCTACAGTATCTTTTTAATATAAAGTCTGATGTACAGATGCCGTTTAAGACAATAATAAACCACGGACATATTCATACTCCAAGGACAAAAGATATCCTTGATTTTTTTTCAAATTATGTGAATATCCAGAAAATTCATTATTGCTGGTATTCAAGGAATTTTTTTATAAGCAAAGGAATAAAGAGAAATATTCTCCTTGCATTTGATGCATTAATCAATTGGCTGTCAAAAATCAGGCCCAGTTTATTTGCAAGAAATGTAACTGTGATTGGAACAAAGAAAACTTTCTAATTTTCCCCAAATATCCCTTTTATTCTTTCTGCAAATTTTTCTCTGGAGAAAAATTTAGACCTTTTAACAGATTCTTTATTGCTTATCTTCCTCTCTTTTAGCCCCCTTAAAATTTCTTTTAATTTTTCTGCTCCTTCTTCTGTATTTTCAAATCCATATCCGTATTTTCCGTTTTCTAAAATTTCTTTGTAATTGCTGCTGTTTTTATATCCTAGAATAATATTTCCTGCAGCCATCGCCTCTATTGAAGTCATAGTCAGATTAACATCTCTTTCAGAATCAATTAAAATTTTAGAATCCAAAAGCTCTCTCTTTATCTCCTCAAAAGAAGGATTCTTAATGATTTTTATCCTGTTCTGAATTTTTAATCTATTAATTATTTCTTTGAGACAATCCATATATCTTTCTGATTCAGGAGAAGCTCCCCCGATTATAACCAGATTGTATTCCGGGTTATCCTTTGTCCCGTTATAAAAAATATTTATTGAATCTTCTATTCTCTTGATGGGGTCAATTCTTCCATGCACAATTATCTGGTTTTTCTTTTTATTATTCTTGCATAAAAGTTCTTCTACCTGTATTGCAGGATAAAGGCATTTTTTATCTGGATTTAAACCTGATTTTTTTACCAAATCATTTCCTGTCCATTGGTCTATAGCATAAATTTTAATATCTTTTTTTGGGAGAAATTTATCTGACATAAAAAATCTGCGGATTCTCTCTTTTAAGTTTCTTCCAAAATTATTAACTTCCTTCCATTCTCCTTTGTCAAGTGATGTCAGCGCCCAAATTACATAACTATCCCTATCAAAATTTTTTGGAAGATATTTATCCATTATTCTGCCGCAGATATCAAATATAAAATCCACTTCATTAGCCATTTTTCTGAATTCTTTTTTCATTAATTTTCTTCTGACAACATCCTCAATGCAAAAAAGAGATTTAATCTTTCCAGGAGTATAAACTTTTTTTATCTTAATTGGCCCGTATAATTGTTCTATTTTCTGATAATCCGGCTTAAAAGGAGTAAGCAGATAAACTTCCTTGCCCATTTCATTCAGCACAGCAATCAAATCATAAACTACTCTTGGGTATCCGCCCCCTGCAGAAATATTTCCCATAACAACCAGCCCAACTTTCTTAATCTCTTTTGACATCTTTTTGTCTAATAAAAGTTGTTTATATATTTTAGTGCTCGGGAGAGGAATAATCCTCAATCTTTATATATCTCTTTTTGAAAATCTTTTTTAGGAAAATTAAAAGATAAAATGTTGATACTTGAAGATATTACCGCAGAAATTTCTCCTGAACAGACAATTATTAATGTTGAGAAGCCTAAATATGATTCTTCTACCAGAAATTTTATAGATCTTTTTCCAAAAGAAGCTTATGCTATTCCTGATTCTAGAAGAAGAAAAGAACTTTGTGATACCTTTGAAGAAGCAAGAAGAGAGAAAAAATATAAGATGTATGTTCTTGCAGATACAGCTTGTCCTATGCGCGGTTTTCAGGGAGGAAGTACTCATCTGATTAATGATAGATATCTTGCAGTTGTACAAAGAGATAATTTTGAGTGGGTGGCATATACTCTGGGTGTTCCTTTAGGAAGGTCTGATGAAAAAACAGATTTAAGGGATTTGGATGGAGAATTTCGAGCAACAGTTGAGGGATTTGAAGAGATAATTATGATTGATACAACCAATTCAAAAAGAAAATTATTGCTTCCGCAGATAGAAGGTGAATATTCAGGATATCAAAAGTCAATAGAACAAGATATTAGGGATGAAGCATTCAGGTTATCAAGATTTGTGGGAAATTTTGATGATGAACAAAGATATAATGCCAAAATTTGCCCTCTCCCTTCAAATTCTATATCTTTTCGTGTCCAGCAGGCTTATGAAGGAACAAATATCTTTGAAGCAGGTATTTCTTTTATTCCTAATCTTGCGAGTTTTGAAGTGCTTAAAATTATTAGGACAGAATTCCCCAGTTTAAAAAATCTAGAATTTGTGGATGGAGAATCTGTTGATGATAAATACAAGTTCCTTTTTAGAAACGTGCATTTATTGGATTTAAAAAATGATAGTGTGCAGTCTTATATTTATGACAAAGGGGAAAATAAAATTAAGATATCTGAAACTTATTTTTGGGAATTAAGAGATTCAATTGTTCAGGAAAGAACAAAACTTGGAGATAAACTCCAGGATCATGGAATGTTTATTGATAATAGTCTATCTGTTGTTTTAGATTCTTTCGGATATAAATATCATAAATAAATAATTTAATTTTCCCTACATAATTCTTATAAATCTCTGTTTTTCTACTTCTTCATGAGGATTGCCCACATAAATATGTTCTTTCTTCCGACATTTGGCGGGGTAGAGCAGGTAATGTATGAATTAGCAAAAAGACAGGTTGCAGACGGGCATGAAGTTCATGTTTTCTGCTGTGATTCTGATAAAAACCAGATAATAGAAAAAAAAGAAGAAGTAACAGAAGGAATTCATATCCACAGATTTTCTTATTGGTTCAGGCTTTCTTTAAGCACTTTTATCTGGCCTTCTTTGCTGTGGAAATTCGGAAGATTCGGAAAATTTGATATTGTTCACAGCCATGTCTCAGGGCATGCTTATATTCTGTTTGCAGGAATTCTCTCCAAATTTAAAAAATTTAAGTATATACATACAACCCATTGTCCGTGGACAGATTCTTCTTTTAGGCCATGGGTATTGCGCCCCTTTTTGTTTTTTAATGATTTATTTATGAATAAATTTTCATTTAGATTTATAGATAAAATAATTGCAATTACTCCATGGGAACTGGAAATTCTGAACAAATATGCTGAAAAAGAAAAAATAAAGGTTATTCCTAATGGAGTTGACAAAATCTTATATAAAAAAGTCAGGGATAACCCGTTTAAGAAAAAGAACAATATAAAAGAAAAAAATCTTGTTTTGTTTTTTGGAAGATTAAATCCCACAAAAGGGCCTGAAATGCTGGCAAAAACAGCAATAGATATAACAAAAAAAAGAAAAGATATCGCTTTTATATGGGTGGGTCCTGATGAAGGAAAAGCAGAAGAAGTAAAAACCCTGATTAAACCGTATAAAAATATGAAATATCTGGGCCCGATAAAAGGAAAAGAAAAAATTGCAGAGATGTTCCAGGCATCAGATATTTATGTTATGCCCAGTTACAGGGAGGGCTTGCCATTAACACTATTTGAAGCTATGGCTTCTGGCTTGCCTATAGTTGCCTCTCCTGTTAATGGAATTCCATATGAAATGGAAAAAGGAAAAAACGGGTTTTTTTCAGGTTATGGTGATTTGAAAAATCTGGAAAAAAATATATTAAAGTTGATTGATAATAAAAAACTTGCAAAAAAAATATCTGAAAATAACAGGAAAAAATCCAGAGATTACAACTGGGATGATATTTATCAAAAATATATGGGGGAGTATAGAGAATTATTAAAAGTAAATTAAATATTAATATATCACAAAAATATGAAATTTTTATTTATAACAAAACCCTTCTTTATTGAACCATTGGGAATTATGTACATTTCTTCAGCAATAAGAAAATTAGGGCATGATGTGGATCTGGCAATTACATCTGAGGATTTGTATAAGAAGATGGAACTGTTCAATCCGGATTTTGTAGGATATAGCATCATGACAGGAGATCAGGATTTTTATGATAATCTTAACAGGGATTTAAAATCAAGATTTAAATTCTTTTCAATTGCCGGAGGCCCTCATCCAACCTTTTTTCCGGAATTTTTGGAGAATTCCAGCTTTGATGCAATCTGTTTAGGTGAGGGTGAAACAGCAATCCAGCAATTTTTAAACAACCCCTATTCTTTACAGATTTCAAATTTTTGGTTTAAGACAAATAATGGGATTATCAAAAATCCAGTTCAGCCCCTTATTGATTCCTTGG
Source organism: Candidatus Pacearchaeota archaeon RBG_19FT_COMBO_34_9 (assembly GCA_001786415.1). Classification (GTDB taxonomy): domain Archaea; phylum Nanobdellota; class Nanobdellia; order Pacearchaeales; family GW2011-AR1; genus RBG-13-33-26. The sequence goes on along the minus strand of MFWP01000001.1, from coordinate 10,591 downwards.
ATAATATCCCTTTTCCTGATAGGGGGATTGTTTTCAAATTTCAGCAGATTAAAGAAGGCCCGATAAAGCATTTTATTGCATCAAGAGGGTGCCCCTTTAATTGTTCTTATTGTTTTAATGAATCTTTTTCTAAATTATACAACGGGAAAGGCAGAAGAACCAGATTTAGATCTGTTGATAATCTTCTGGAAGAAATAAAGCAGGTAATAGAAAATTCCCCGACAAGATTTGTTTATTTTCAGGATGATACTTTTACATTAGACAGTAACTGGCTGAAAGAATTTGCAGAAAAATATCCTCAAAAAATAAGATTGCCTTTTCACTGTCATATAAGGCCAAATACCTTAAATGAAGAAACAGCCAGTCTTTTAAAAAATGCAGGATGTTATAGTGCGCATATTGCCGCAGAATCAGGAAATGACCACCTCAGGAATCAAATCTTAAACAGAAATATGACTAAGGAGCAGATTATTTCTGCTTCAAAACTCCTGAAGAAAAATGATATAAAATTTATGCTGCAGAATATCCTTGGCATACCTGAAGGAAATCTGGAAAGTGATATAGAAACATTGGAATTGAATATTGAATGCCAGCCCGATTATGCATGGGTTTCTATATTCCAGCCCTATCCCGGTACAAAGTTGGGCGAATTTTGCAAGGAAAAAGGATATTATTCAGGAGATTTCAGGGATTTGGGAAACAATTTTTTTGATTCAAGCAAATTAAATTTTTCAGAAGAATACAAACTGCAGCTGGCGAATATGCAGAAATTATTTGCAATTTTTGTTGAATATCCTGACTTATATAAAGTTGGATTATTGTCTGTTTTGATTAATCTGCCTCAGACTGAATCAACAAAAAAAGTATTTCAGGAAATATACAAAAAATTCAGAAATCTGGGAGATAGGAGACTTTATGGATTTGATTTATAATATAAATTTTAAGAAGTGCAGGGCATGATTTCAATAATAATTACTTCTTTTAAGGAACCCAAAACCGGAAAAGCCATAGAATCTTTTCTGAATCAGAAGATTAGAGAAAAACATGAGATAATTGTCTCTGCACCGGATATAGAAACCCAGAATATTGTTAAGAGATATAAACAGGTTAAATTATTCAAAGA
>MFWP01000001.1:9146-9458 GCA_001786415.1 Candidatus Pacearchaeota archaeon RBG_19FT_COMBO_34_9 | reverse complement strand
AAAAGGAGATATTATAATTTTAAGCGATGGCGATGTTTATGTATCTGAAAATTCTGTTAATGAAATTTTGAAAAATTTTGAAAATCCAAATATGGGGTGTGTGACTGGAAGACCAGTTCCTATAGAGAATAAAAAAACAAAATATGGCTATTGGGCAAATTTTTTATTCGATTCTGCACATGGATTAAGAAAAAAATTAAATGATAAGAAAAGTTTTTTGGAGTGTTCAGGTTACTTATGGGCTTTCAGAAAAGGAGTTATTAAAAATTTTCCTTTGGATGTTGCAGAAGACACAATTGTTCCGTATTTCTT
>MFWP01000001.1:7997-9138 GCA_001786415.1 Candidatus Pacearchaeota archaeon RBG_19FT_COMBO_34_9 | reverse complement strand
AAAGGCATTGGTGTTTGTGAAAAATGTTGACAACTGGAAAGATTGGGTCAGCCAAAAGGTAAGGACAAGCAGGGCTCATGAGACTCTTGGGAAATATGTTGATGTCAGAAAAACACCAAGAACCAAGAATATATCTAATGAAGCAAAAGGATTTATCTCTTTATTTTCTTATCCTAAGAATATAAAAGAATTTTTCTGGACACTCGGATTATTCATCGCGCGATTATATATGTGGGGAATTGTATTCTATGAGGTTTATTTCAAGAAAAAATACCATAACGATAATTGGGAAAGAGTTGAGAGTGCAAGATAAATCCCACAATATTTTTAAATAAAATTTAATAAAAAAGTAAATAAAATGGATAAAATAATTTTTTTAGACAGGGATGGAACAATAAATGAAGATAGCGGACATGTTTATAGATTAAGAGAATTAAAATTTATTCCAAATATGGCTGAAGGATTAAAGAAATTGCAGAATGCGGGGTACAAATTCATAATCCTCACAAATCAGGCAGGAATTGCAAAAGGATTGTATCATGAACAGGACTATTTCCTCTTTAGGGAAGAAATGCATAGGGGGTTGAAAGAACAGGGAATCATAATAACTGCAGAATATTTCTGCCCGCATCATAGGGATGGGATAGGGAAATATAGAATAGACTGCAATTGTAGAAAACCAAAAACAGGATTATTGGAACAAGCTGCTAAAGATTTTAATTTAAATTTAAATGACTGCTGGATGATAGGCGATAAGAATTCAGATATTCTTGCAGGAAAAAATGCAGGATGTAAGACTATACATGTTTTAACAGGCGAGTGTAAAACCCCTATTAATTATGCAGATTTTATTGCCAAAGATTTAGTTGAAGCAGCAGATTATATTCTTTCCCAAAACTAATTTATATGATATATATCTAAGGTTAATAAAACTTAAAAGCCAATTTTCCAAAGAATTGCTATGGGTTTTATAAAAAAAGAGTATCCGGCAATTGTCCTTGCAGGGGGATTAGGGACAAGATTAAAACCCATTACTGAAACTATCCCCAAACCAATGGTTTTAATTAATGGAAAACCATTCCTTGAATACAAATTAGAAGCCCTAAAAAAATATGGGATTAAGGATATAATCTTGTGTATT
>MFWP01000001.1:5406-7976 GCA_001786415.1 Candidatus Pacearchaeota archaeon RBG_19FT_COMBO_34_9 | reverse complement strand
GAAAATTATTTTGGAAATGGAGAAAATTTTGGATTAAATATAAAATATTCTCATGAAAAAGAATTACTGGGAACTGCAGGTGCAATAAAAAATGCTGAATCATTAATAGAGTCTGATTCTTTTTTGGTAACAAATGGGGATACTTTTTCAGAAATTGATTTATCGGCTCTTTTTTCTTTTCATGAATCTTTAAAGCCCCTAATAACAATTGCTGTTACAAACGCAAGTAATCCTTTAGAGCAGGAGCTAATTGATATAAAAGAAGATTTAATAAAATTTTATGTAAGAGATACTTTTGAACATAATGAATATCTAAAGACTAAACAAAAATTTCTCATTAATGCAGGAACCTACATCTTTGACAGAAAAGTTTTGGATTTAATCCCCAAAAATAAAAAAATTTCTTTAGAAAAAGATATTTTTCCAAATTTATTGGGGGGAGTTAAGGGATTCAAATATAACGGATACATAAAAGATATTGCAAACCCCAAATTCTATGGGGAATTTGAAAACGATATGAAAATTATAAATCTTTTTAATAATTTTAATGAATCTGAGAAAAAAAAGAATATTCTTGTAACAGGAGCAGGGGGGATGATGGGAAGCCACATCTTGGATTTCCTGATTGCAAAAGGACATAATGTAGTTGGAATTGATTTTGTTCCTACAACAGATATACGCGAGCTTAATCCAAAGGCGCTTTATATTGAATGCGATATAAGAGACAAGGAAAAACTTGCAAATATATTAAATAAATTCAAGCCCCAGATTATCTTTCATCTTGCTGCACAAAGTTTTCCTACAGTTTCATGGGAACGCCCGGAATATACCCTCCAGACAAATGTTCTTGGAACAATGAATTTATTTGAGGCAGTTAAGCAGTTAAAATTAGATACAATAATATTAAACGCTGGTTCCAGTGCAGAGTATGGCTATGTTAATGAAAAAGAAGTTCCTATAAAAGAAGATAGAGAATTAAAGCCGCTGCATCCTTATGGAGTCAGCAAGGTTGCACAGGAATTGCTTGCCTATCAATATTACAAAAATTTCGGAATAAAAAGCATAACAATAAGAATTTTCAATACAACCGGCCCGAAAAAAATAAATGATGTCTGTTCAGATTTTACAAAGCAGATTGTTTTAATGGAGAAAGGGCTTCAGAAGCCTGTTTTAAGAGTTGGCAATATAAATACAAAAAGAGCCATTACAGATGTCCGCGATTTGATTGAAGCATTCTGGCTTGCTATAGACAAATGTGATTTAGGGGAAAGATATAATGTTAGTGGGGAAAGAATTTATTTGATTAAAGATATAATAGAAATTCTTAGAGAATTAACAACTATAAAATTTGACTTGTATGAAGATCCTAATTTAATCAGGCCGACAGATGAACCAATAATCTATGGAGATTCTGCATGTTTCAAGGAAAAGACGGGCTGGCAGCAGAAAATAGATATTAGGACAACAATTAACGATATGCTAAATTACTGGAGGAAAAAATTATGAATGTTATCAGGAGCAGAGCTCCGCTTAGAATAGAATTCGGCGGGGGCGGGACAGATATCCAGAATTATTTTGAAAAAAAAACAGGTTTTGTCATAAATGCAGCAATAAACAAATATGTTTATGTAAGCATATGCGATTCTGAAGAAGGGATAAAGATTAATCTGGAAAATAAAAACACTGTGGAATTTCCAAATCTTAAAAGTATAAAATATGAGGAAGACACAGGGCTTATTACAGCAATATTAAAAAAATTTCAAATAGAGAATAAAGAAATTTTTCTTAGAAATGATTCATTGCCCAATAGCGGTCTGGGAACTAATGCTTCCCTTGCAATTGCTGTTTTGGGTTCTGTATACAAACTTAAGAATAAAGATTTGGACAAATATAAAATTGCAGAAGAAGCATACGAGATAATTTCTAAGGAACTTGGAGTTCTTGGGGGAAAACAAAATCAATTCGCTTCGGCATTTGGCGGGATTAATTCCATAGAATTCAAAAAAGAAGGGACTGTTGTCAAGCCATTGAATATTAGCAAAAGCACATTAAGGGAGCTTGAGAAACATTTAGTATTAGTATATATAGGGAAAAGAGCAGTAGCCCCGAATGAACTTTTTAAAAAATGGAAAGAAGAAAATTTAAGTCCTGATAAAATTGAATCTCTCGATAAATTAAAGAATATAACAATTGAGATGAAAAATAATCTGGAAAATGACAATCTGATTGGCTTTGCTAAATGTATTGAAAAAGCCTGGCTGACCAAAAAATCGTTTAATCCAAGCATGACTAATACATACATTAATCATCTTTATGAGATAGCAAAGAGAAACGGAGCTATAGGGGGTAGAATGATAGGTGCAGGGGGAGGGGGGCATATGTTATTTTATGCTGAACCAAATAAAGAACCTATGCTTGTAAAAAAATTGCAGGAAAATGGTGCAAGAATAATTGACTTTGGTTTTGACCATGATGGTTTGGAGGTCTGGGAAACAAAATGAAAGAGAAAATAAAAAAAGATTTAATAGAAAGTTCATATATAAAAATGAAACTTTCCCAGGAATATGCTG
>MFWP01000001.1:5070-5326 GCA_001786415.1 Candidatus Pacearchaeota archaeon RBG_19FT_COMBO_34_9 | reverse complement strand
TATTGCAGCAGAATTTGTTAATTATTTCAGAATTCCAAAAAGGCCAATGATGGATTGTCTATCTTTAACAACAAATACCTCCATATTGACTTCTATTGCTAATGATACTTCTTATGATAATATTTTCGCAAAACAGATTGAATCCTTAGTGGATTGCAGGGATGTTGCTCTTGGATTAAGCACCAGCGGGAATGCAAAAAATGTTATTAAAGGATTAGAAATGGCAAAAAAAAGAGGAGCCAAAACAATATTGTTA
>MFWP01000001.1:0-5056 GCA_001786415.1 Candidatus Pacearchaeota archaeon RBG_19FT_COMBO_34_9 | reverse complement strand
TCGCTGATTGCAGATTTGGTAATAAAAGTCCCTTCTGTTGATACTGCGCGAATACAGGAATCCCATATGACTATCGGGCATATAATCTGTGATATTGTAGAGCATGAATTGTTCAGAAATTATCTTGATGTAAATAACGGCTTGAAAGAAGCATCTGCCTCTGCTCCTGCAAGATTAAATTTTGGAAATGGCGGAGATACTGATTATTATCTGGAAAAGCTTGGATGGGGGTGTGTGGTTAATACTACCCTTGCTTCCTGCTCATGTAAATGCACTGTGAAAAAGATAGAAAAATCAAGTAATATAAATGTAAAAATTGAAAACTCTTTTTATTATGATAAGGATGATGTAAAAGCAAGAAAGGAATATCGCATTGAAAATTTAGGGGAAGATTCTAAAAAAGATATTATTGCAGCCACAATAAAAGAGATTTATCCGGAGTTTAGGGGAGAAGTTATAATTGAAATGAATATTCCTGAAATGAGCGGATTGGGTGGTTCATCAAGTTTGGGGGTAGCGCTTATTAATGCATTATACAAATTACAGGGAAAGGATATTTATGATTATGACTCCCAGAAAATATCTTATCTTGCCTATAAAATTGAAAGGATAAATATGGGAATAAAAGGGGGCTATCAGGATCAGTTTGCAATCTCTTATGCTAATGGATTTAATTATATGGAATTCAAGAAGGTCAGGGATAACGATGAATTTGCAGAAACAATAGTTATTCCGTGTAAAATTAGTTCAGAAGTTCTGGAACAAATAGAAGACAGCCTTCTTTTATTTTATCTTTCTCCAAGAGATATCTCCGGCAATCAACTGCATGAAGAGCAGGAAAGAGCATTATCCCAGAATGAAAATGAAATACAAAAAATATTAGTGGAAAAAAGGGCAAATACACTGGATATTAAATATGTCCTTTCAGAAGGAAATATAAAAAAATTAGGGGAATTGCTTCATAAAGATTATGAATTAAAAAAACAATTAAGTTCTAAGACAACCAAAGATTTTATAGAGGAAATTTATGAGAATGCTGTTAAACTTGGAGCTTATGGGGGAAAAATTAGCGGTGCAGGCGGTGGTGGCTGTATGTTCCTGATATGCAATCCGGAAAGAAAAAAAATTATTTCAGAGATAATAATACAAAAGGGCGGGATAATTCTCCCATGCAAATTAACAAGGCAGGAATAATAACAAATAAAAACTGCTGGTACTCAGGTTTATAATGGAAGAAATAAAAGGAGAATTAAAAGAGAATTTATCTGAAAAAGATATTGAAAAAAGAAAATCAAAATTATATAAATTTTTCTTTGGATGGGTTAAGGATAATTATGATAGGGCCTTTCTTTTACTCTTGGCTGTGGCATTTGTAGTTGGGTTATGGATTTTTTCAATAACAAGGGGGCAGCCAGTATGGTATGATACGGCTAATTTTCTTTCAACAGCCAAAAGATTCGCTCTTGGGTTGGACTATGTCAATGACATATGGTATTATCGTAGAGGTTTTTTCTGGGTTTTATTTTCAGCATTCTTCTTTAAAACAGGCATAGGTGAAATCGGAATTCAGTTTTCAGGTGTCTTATTTTATGTTGGTCTGATTTTTTCTTCTTATTTCCTGATTAAGGAGATGTTTAACAAAAAACTTGCATTATTTACAAGCACTCTTTTAACTTTTTCATGGGTTTTATTATTTTTTATTGGGAGATCAATGACAGAAATTCCGGCATCTTTCTTTCTGATAACTTCTTTGTTCTTTTTTTGGAAAGGATATGTTTTAAAAAAAGGTAATAAATTTTTGTATCTTTTTGGGGTATTTTATGCCCTTGCTTTACTGACTAGATTTCAGTTAGCCATGTTTATATTTCCCCTTCTTCTTTTTATTCTAATCAAAGAAAGATTTAATTTCATAAAAAATAAACATCTTTGGATAACATTGGGAATTATTCTGGCAATTCTTCTGCCTTTTTTTATCTTGTATTTTATGCATTATGGGAATGTTTTTGCAGATGTTTTATCTCATTATTTTGGAGTATCTGTTGCTCCGGATACGCCTACAGGATTTAATTTTATAGGAATATTTGATTATTTCAGGGACCTTCCATACATTTTGGCTTCAGTTAAATCTGTTATTGCGCCTCTTTTCATTGTCTTCCTTATAGGGGCTTTCATTTTTTTCCAAGATATGTTTTTAGGTATAGATAAAATCTTCAAAAATGAAGAAATTCAGAAGAAATTTTTTATATTTATCTGGATTGTTTCAGCACTTTTAATTTTAGGATATATGACTTCGGCTTCATATATTGAAGAGAGATATGCAATTCCAACATATATATTCCTATTTCTTATAATTGCCAGCTTTTTTGTCAAGCTTGAAGGTTTATTGGTTAAATATCTCAAATTAAAAAAAGTTTTAGCAATAATGTTGTCTTTTTTAATCTTGTTGGGGATGACTATTCCGGGAATTTTATTTGCAAATGGTTTAATTGAAATTAAAAAAACTTCTTATTTGGAAGTTAAGCAATCTGCTTTATGGATGAAAGAGAATTCAAATCCTGGAGATATTATCATCAGCAATTCTGTTCCATATATGACTTATTATGCTGAAAGAGAAAGTTACAGCATGGATCCTAACAGAACCATCTTTGAAGAAAATGTTACTCAGTTAAAACCGCGTTTCTTAATGCTGTCATTATTTGAAGCCCATGAACCTTGGGAATATGATTATCCCCAAGAAAAGAATATGAAAACTGTAAAGGCATTTTATAACAATAATCAGCCAGTGGTTATTATATATGAATTTGATTACAATTCTTCTGCTTAATTTTTTTTGCTTATCCCCATAAAACTTAGCATCGCACTGAAATAAATCTTAAGATGTTTCAAACTCTTCAGTTTCCTTATAGCTTTTAAGAACATTATCGGACGCATGTAAAACTGCTTGTATGCTTTTTTTTGCATTTTAAGCAAAAGATTCTCATTTATTCTTTCATGTTTAAAAATCACTTTTCCATATGCCACATAATCCCTGAACCTTTTTGGAAAAATTTCTCCTTCCTGTTTGATAATTTTCCAGTAGTCAGTATTTGGATAAGGGGTAGTTATATTAAAAGTTGCAGTATCTAAATTCAGGCTTTTGGCAAAATTAATTGTGTCCTGCATGGTTTTTTCATCTTCTCCCAGATTCCCAAGCATGAATAATCCTTTTGTTTCTATTCCTACTCTGTTGCATAGTTCAACAGCAATTCTTACCTTATTGAGGTCAATATTTTTTCTCATTTTTTTTAAAATCTCTTCATTTCCTGATTCAATTCCTAATGCAACAAGATAACAACCTGCTTCTCTCATCTTTTTTAAAAGTTTCAAATCTATTTTATCTACTCTTAACCCATTTGTGCATCTCCAGATTATTTTTTTATTAAGTCCCCCGTTAATCATTAAATCACATACTTTTTCTGCCCTATCAGGTAAAAAGGTAAAATTGTCATCTAAAAAATTAAAATCCTTGACCCCTCTTTTTACTAATTCTTCAATCTCTGCTATTATATTTTCAGGGCTTCTGTATCTGAATTTTCTTCCATGAACCAGATGATCTGCGCAAAACAAGCATCCATAGGGGCATCCCCTTGAGCTTAAAATATAATCAATTGGTTTTTCTTTTGCTCCTGCACTGAAATACTTCTCCATAGGCAATAAATGCCGTGCAGGAAAAGGTATGGAATCCAGGTTTTCTATTAGTTCCCTTGGAGGATTTATAATTATTTTTCTGTTTTTCCTGTAATATACTCCCTTTATTTTAGAAAGCGGTTTTCCCTGCACAATCTCCAAAAAACTAAATTCTCCCTCTCCTCTTACTAATATGTCAAATCGGCTGAATTGTTTTAATGTTTCTTCAGGCATAGAACTCGCATGTATCCCTCCTATTACAACAGTAATCCCGTCATTGCATAATTCTCCAATTTCATGAGCCTCTTCAATTAAAGGGGTAGTTGAAGTTATTCCGACAATCGACGGATTATAATCTTCTATTGCTTTCTTAATCTGTTTATGATTCAAATTGTATACATTTGCTTCAAGAATTCTAACATGAATGTTATTCTTTTCCAAAACAGCGGCAATATAAGCCAAACCCATCGGCGGATGAATTGGTGTGATATCCTTATTCTTTACATAAGCATAGATTCTTCTGTAATTTGGCTGTATCAGTAATACTTTTTTTTCCATTTCCTTGCTTAAGATTTCAGAGAATTTTTTTGTACAATTTAAATTCCTCTATTACCTGTCTTCCCCTGTTTAATTTCTCCAAATTATATTTGTTTATTGTGAATCTCCATGCATGATCAATTCTGAGTTTATACTTTTTTTTATAATACAGAAACATAAACAAATCTCCTATAAATCTGAAATTTTTCATCTTCCATCCCTTTAAGAGATATCTCTTAATCTGGTACATTCTTATTTTATTAACGAACGCCTGCAATTGTTTTCGTGAAACATATTTTGTCCTAACAATTGGGTTTACAAACATGTCAGAAAAATTTTCAAATTTATCCTTTTCAATAAGATTTTCCTGTACACAGATTTTTCTTATGTCTGTTCCAGGTATTGGGACAAGAATCGGGAATAATGTGTAATCAGCATTATATTTTTTTGCCAGTCTGAGGCTTTCATTCATCATATCAAGATTTTCATAAGGTGCACCTACAATAAATGTTAATCTCAGCTGCAGCCCGTTCTTTTTTACTATCTTGATTGCTTTATCAAGCTGTTCTTTTGTCATATTTCTTTTGTATACTTCATTTCTTATGTAATCATTTCCTGCTTCATATCCCATTCTTACTTCATAACATCCGGCATCTTTCATGGCTTTTATAATCTCATCTGTAACAAGATTTGCCCTGACATTTACTTCCCATTTTATTCTCTTGTCAAATCCTCTTTTTTTGTATTCCTCGCAGAATTTCAGGGCCCATTCTTTGTTTAATATAAATGTATCATCATAAAAGAAAAGGAATCTGAATCCCCTGTCATAATATTGTTTTATCCTTAATTCTAT